>JAPPMR010000257.1 GCA_028818995.1 Candidatus Poribacteria bacterium
GGTCTATCAGGCGGTTGCGTGCCAGCAATAGTCTCCAAAAACGCATCCAGTTCCAATTCATACAAGCGTTGACGACTTTCACCATCTATCTTAACAATCTGTTCTCCTTGCGAATACCCCTCCTTAGCATTTTGTAAACAGAGCCGAATCGTGTGTCCCGGTTCAAAAGGTTCAACGATGATAGCACTCCCCTCCGTGCCGTAAACTTCAAACCGCCGCGCCATTGGACGCGGTTCCAAAGCAGAAATCGTGATAAACGCCATGCCTTGTTCATATTCATAAACAGTAAGCGTATTATCTTTGAAAGGTTCCGTCGAACCGCCATCGTTACGTAGAAAACTGGTGACCTTCTCAGGTCTTCCTAACATCCAAACGATTTGATCCAGCACATGTCCACCTAAATCGAAGAAGATACCACCGATATGTTGACTAATTCGTTTACGTGATTCCTCAGATATATTGGTCGACATGTGGGCACGCACGGAAAACACATTTCCCAAAAAACCGGATCTTGCCCACTCTGTCACCAGCTTAAAACTGGAATGATACCGCAGCATATACCCTAACTGAACTAATAGCGATTTTTCTTGGGCGGTATTAATTACGCGTTGCCACTGTTCCCAGTTTTCGCCAGCGGGTTTATCGTACCACACGTGTTTATCAGCATTCACAATTTCTTCTGTCTGATCTAAACTTTCAGCATTATTCCCTTCAGAAGCAACAGCAACAATCGTTTCGTCGTCAAGCATATCCGCTGCATCTGCAAACCAGTGAATGTCGTTAGCCCAACTGTCGCTTGCTTGAAGTTGCGCGCGTCGTTCTTTATCAGGTTCAAATACACCCGCCACCTCAACATAGGGATTAACAAGCATCGCTTGCATTTTCCCGCGTGCGTGTCCATGTTTAGTGCCATATTGTGCCATTCGTATTTTTGCCATATTCTCCTCCACAATTCATAATCGTTGTTTTTATTGTATATACCTCTTGTTGAATGTCAAGAAAAATATAGGTATGGAAATCATTTTCCATTTGACAATTCGGTAATTCTATATTAGAATTCCTGCTACACTATCCGTAAGGAGCAATTCATGAAACAGATAGATGGCGGGATTACTACTGTCCCAGGTATTCAAGCTGCCGGTATCCACGCTGGCATCAAGAAAGCGGAATTGAAAGATTTAGCACTCATCGTTACCGATGCACCTGCGGCGGCTGCGGGTGTTTTTACCAAAAACAGTGTAACCGCTGCACCTGTACTGGTCTGTCGTCAACACCTTAGCGATTCAGTAGCACAAGCAATTATAATCAATAGCGGTAATGCTAATGCTTGCACGGGCGAACTCGGCATGTCAAACGCACAAAGGATGGCATCTACAACAGCAGAACAACTCGGCATAGATGAAAATCTTGTCCTCGTTTCCTCTACGGGTGTCATCGGACAACAATTGCCGATGGATAAAATTGAAAACGGGATTCAACTCGCTGCTAACGCTCTCAGCACCGAAGGCGGTGCCAAGGCTGCAGAAGCCATTATGACGACCGATACACATCCGAAATCTGCTGCTGTTGAAATGGAAATTGATGGTAAAGCTGTGAGAATCGGTGGGATTGCCAAAGGTTCAGGGATGATTGCACCAAATATGGCGACTATGCTCTCCTATCTAACAACGGATGTCCGTATCAATAGTGGAACGCTCCAATCTGCTCTGACTCATGTTGTAGATAATACATATAACCTTCTAACCGTTGACACTGACCGCAGCACAAATGACACTGTGATTATTCTTGCCACAGCCAACGCGGAAAATACCAAAATAGTCGAAGCCAAAGGAACACATTATGAGGCATTTTGTGAAGGATTACAATTTGTCTGCACCGAATTGGTAAAGATGCTCGCGCGTGATGGTGAAGGCGCTACCAAACTTGTTGAAGTAGTTGTCAAACATGCCAAAAACCGTAGTGATGCAGAAAAAGCTGCACGTGCAGTTGCAGAATCGCCCCTCGTCAAAACTGCCGTTTTTGCTAACGATGCTAACTGGGGACGAATTATGATGGCAATTGGCAAATCTGGTGCCGAATTTGATGCATATCAGGTGGATGTACTACTTGCAGATTACCCGCTTGTGAAAAACGGCATGGATGCTGGCTATGACGAGGAAAAAGCCACCCAATTGTTTGATAACGATCCGGTTCGGATTACAATTGACCTACGCGCTGGCGATACTGAGATAACCATGTGGACATGTGATTATTCTTACGATTATATCCGAATCAATGCTGACTACCGCACTTAACTCTATTTCAACAAGTCAAAATTCTTAAAAAAGTCTCTTCTTGTAGGAGCAACCTCCTGGTCGCGACCGTGCTAAAATATTGAAAAAAACAAGAAAACTGCATGGCTCTGGGAATCTAAGGAAATTAATTTGACATTTATATGATAATATGTTACAATAAATTCGCTTTTAAGGTATGTGTCATTTCTTTATCACTAATCTTAAAAGATTGTGCGGGAGTAGCTCAGCGGTAGAGCTCCACCTTGCCAAGGTGGAGGTCGCGGGTTCAAATCCCGTCTCCCGCTTCTATACCAAATATTTTTTGGTAGGCGCGCTTTGTAAGCGCGCAACATTACTACAAATATTATTGTAGGCGCGTTTTGTAAACGCGCATCTATCGGTGGCGTAGCCAAGTGGTAAGGCACGAGTCTGCAAAACTCCTATTCGTCGGTTCGATTCCGACCGCCACCTCCATTCCTAAATACGGGCGGTTAGCTCAGGTGGCTAGAGCGTTTGCTTGACATGCAAGAGGTCACAGGTTCAAGTCCTGTACCGCCCATCCTTCCTAAGATTGAGATTGAATAGTGGTGTTCTAAACTTGTTAACTAAAACAACGAATATTGGAGACCCTGTTTATGAAAGCCAATCAGATTATCACAACAATCTTTTTGATTAGTGTTTTTGTTTTACCAAAAACCTTTGCAGCGGATGCACCACATACTATTCTTGAAGGGCATACCGATGCGGTATATAGTGTTGCATTTAACTCTGATGGTGACATGCTTGCAAGTAAGAGCAAAGAGGGAACCATTAAGATATGGAATCCTATCACAAGACAACCCTTAAGTACTATAAATACAAATACGGGTGGAGACATCGTATTTAGTCCTGATGGGCGTTTGCTCGCAAGTAGTGACGAAAAAGGCAAAGTTGTTAATTTGTGGAATCCGAATACTGGTAAAGTAATAAAGACTATTAAGGAACACAAGGGAGAAGTCAGCAGCCTTGCATTTAGTCCGCATGGAACTGTACTCGCCATCGGAACTCGTGATAACAAAATCTATCTATGGAACTACGACACAGACGAACTTTTGCGAATTTTGGGAACACAAAAACCGTGCAGTCTTTCTTTCAATACTGATGGAAGTAGCCTTGCTAATAGGGTTACCGGAGATAGGCAAGTCAAAGTGTGGAATACCAATACAGGAGAATCCCTATACACGTTTGAACCGAAGGTGGAACTTGTCTTTGATATTGCGTTCAGTCCTGAAGGACACATGCTGGCGAGTGCTGGCTGGGGTGGAATAGACCTATGGGATGCCAACACAGGCGAACTATTACGATCTTTTCCCAGACAAAGTGGTAGGTTTATAATATGTGTTGCATTTAGTCCAGATGGACGCGTGCTTGCAGGTGGAAGGGATGATAAAAAAATAGACTTGTGGGATGTAGATAATGCTCTATTCTTGGAAACACTTACCGGGCATACAGGAGATAGTAGAGATGGTGACACGGCGTATGTCTATGATGTTATGTTTAGTCCTGATGGACACATCTTGGCAAGTGCTGGTGGTGATAAAACTGTACGTCTCTGGGAAATTACGCCACAAGAAGAGGTAGAACCACCACAACCGCCAGATTTTTTAACAAATGAGAATCTGAAAACGTGGACTGAGGATTTCAACGCAGGCCGTCTCAATTCGTGGAAAAAACGTGAACTTCAACGCGAAAGGGTTACTTGGCAAGCACAAAATGATCGCTTGCATGTACGAACCAAACCTTTTTGTAATGGGCAATTGAACGTCGGCAATCGCCTGGAAGAACAAACCAATTACACGCTTAGATTCACAGCTTTACCTATTAATGTTGATCAGGTCCGTGTCAAACTTAGTGTTGTATCTACACACAATGCCAACGTCGGCATTTTCATTGGCAAGGACCCTCAGGATGAACTAATCCACCCTTTTGAATATGCTTATCAATTTGCTGACCATACACTTGGTAGTCCTGAAAAAGGACCTCGGACATCAGCACCACGTATTGCATTGAACAACTTAGACGAGATAGATGTAGTATTTGATCGTGGACATTTTTATCTTTATTCTAATGATGAATACATAGTTGATTTTAAAGTTGATACTTTAGAAACAATCGATCTTCTTGGAATAGCTGTTTTCCCGAAGGTATGTAGACAAGTTGCTGATGTCGTCGTGGATGATTTCATCATTTCGGGGACATCAATTCCTGATGCAGTCAGTCTAAATGTGCGTGCTAAAGGTAAAGTTACTGTTTTATGGGGTAAGTTGAAACAGAACTAAACACACCAATTCCTGCAGGCTGATGTGATCGCTTTTCTAAAAAAGGAGGCATCGAATGAACCGAATCTTTTCTTTATGTCTAATTCTTTGTGTCCTGTTATTTGCTACCACCGTTGTGTTCGCCAAAACATGGGTAGAGGATTTCAACACTGCCTCTTTTGATTCTTGGACGAAGCATGATCCTGAAAACAGAAGCACATGGCAGTCAAAAGATGGTCGCTTGGATGTATGGGCACAACCACCACCTCCACCCGGACTACCTGACAGATATGTGCTGGAATTCACGGGGTTTCGGTTTGATGTTGAAAAACTTAGTGTCAAAGTCAGGATTCTTGAGGCTCGCAATACAGGTGTGGGAATTCTTATCGGACAATACGATGGGCAGGGAAGTATAACCCTCCGAACTATTGCATTTCTCCACAGATCTGTATTCTCAGTAATTTGGAAACCCAAAGGTTTTGAATTAATCCGAGAAGCAAAAAACGAAAATCCTACACCCGCTCCTCTTGAAGCTATGGAAATTTCATTCAATAAGGGAGATTTTGAAGTTTTGACAAAGGGAAAATTCATCGTTAAATACCATGTGCCACAACTCCCAACAATTAATTGTATCGGGTTAGTTTCTATAGTTGGTAGAGGAAGAGGCGTAGTTGCACATTCTGTGTTAGACAACTTTGTAATTTCTGGTCCCAATGTCCCAGCGCACGGCACCCTAAATGTGCGTTCTAAAGGCAAAGCTACGGTCTTATGGGGAGAGTTGAAACAGCAATAAAGCCATCAAGAATAAGACTACAATGTCCAAATAATGCTGTCATAATTGAAAGAGTATCTGATGAACCGATTTCACACACTATTTCTGATTCTTTGTATGTTACTTTTTATTCAAGGACAAATGGTGCTTGCCGAGACTTGGATAGAAAATTTTAGTAATAACCTTGATTCATGGAAAGAATATGATGACCATTTTGATGGAGGCATTTGGGCACCCAAAAAAGTAATCTGGCAAACAAAAAATGGGAAATTAGATGCCTGGATAGATCCCCCTCCCACTCCCGGAATCTTTGAAGAATTTCCGCTCGAATTTGTTGGTTTTCCAATTATGGCTAAAGAACTCAATGTCAAAGTTAAGATTCTTCAGACAAATCAGACAAATCTTGACAGAATTGGAATTCTAATAGGACAACATGATGAAAGAGGTGGTGTAATAGGCGATACGTTTCATTTTCTTAACGGTTCTTTTATTCCTTTAAACAGAACTCCTTTTAGAAATGGCGTAATACAAACACCACCGCTACATACATTTGAAATAACGGAAATCGCCCATCAAGTTAATTCAGATCATTTTCCTCTTGAAGAAATGGAAATTTCATTTAACAATGGACACTTTAAGTTTTTGTCCAAAGGTGATCTTTTAACTGAATTTAAGTGTCCACAAATGACAAAAATTGATTGCGTTGGGATAATTGCGTATGTGGAACGGGGGTTAGGGCACATAGGAACATTTGTATTAGATGACTTTGTAATTACAGGTCCTAATGTCCCAGCACAGGGCTTAACGAACGTCCGCCCTAATGGTAAGGCTGCGATTTTGTGGGGAGAGTTGAAGCATCAGTAGAGCCATCAAGCTTGATTTATAACGAAGTTCGGTGTAGTATATATCAGAATTGAGATAGGATGTATCAGATGAACCGGCATTACGCACTATTTTTGATTTTCTCTGCACTTGCGCAGCAACATACCTTATAACTGTCTTAACAGAAACTGTTCAACGTCCGAGTGCGTTGGTAGAGCGGGAATTACACCGACTTTCTGTGTTGCTAATGCCCCTGCAACATTTGCATATCGCATGATAGCATCAAGTTGATCTTTTTCAAGCGACACAAGGTCCTTATGCTGCATGAGTTGAGTAAGCATAGCGGCAACAAACGCGTCGCCTGCGCCAAGCGTATCTATTACTTCAACGGCAAAGCCATCAACAGTACCTTCAGCATTCCCATTTGTGTAATAACATCCGCGTTCCCCTAACGTAACTACAAGCAACTTCACACCGAGTCCAAGAATCTGTTCAATACCACTTTCTAATTCAACATCTCCTGTAACAAATTCCCATTCCTCTTCTGAAATTTTGACGACATCGGCATAAGGCATCACTTCCCAGATCCAGTGCTTTGCGTCATCAGCATTATCCCATAACATCAACCGCAGATTGGGGTCATAAGATATGAATGCGCCTGCGGATTTTGCAGATTGGATCGCTTTTAGTGTTGCTTCACGGGTCGGTGAATGGCTGAGACTAACAGAACCGTAATGAAACAATTCTGCCGATTGGATATAATCAATGTCAATCTCATCAGGTGAAAGTTGGATGTCAGCACCGGGATGTCTATAGAAGGTAATGTCTTTCATGCCATCTGAGCGTGTGGCGACGAAGGCTAATGTAGTACGAGACGCTTCTCCTGCGATGAGATAAGTTGTATCAACGTTGTTCTGTTGAAGCGTTTCAGTTAGGAAATTACCGAACGGATCTGCGCCAACTTTTCCGATAAATCCTGCTTCTATACCGAGTTTGGCTAAACCGACAGCGACGTTAGCGGGAGCACCGCCCGGTGCCTTAACAAATCCGGGCGCTTCGGCAAGGGTTACATCAGGTGTTGTGGATACGAAATCGATGAGAAGTTCACCGATACATAACGCTTTTGGCATGGGTTGACGTTCCTAAGTATTTAAGGTGTGCATAAATAATTCAATGTCATAATATGTGCTTAAAGGTAGTAGGCACACGCCGTGTGCCGTTCACACTTATAGATTAAAATGTGGTTCGTAAAGTTTGCGCTTTCATGTTTCAGTTTGAAAAGTCAATATATCTACCCTAACTATCCTTCTGGCAACCTACCTCGGTGGAACATCCCACAAAAGCACAGTCCCATCCGCACTTGCACTAGCCATTGTGTGACCATCCGGACTGAAGGAGACTTCATTGACGATAGAACTATGTCCTATAAAACTCACTAATGAATCGCTTTCAGACACATCCCACACAGTCACTGTCCCGTCTTTATTGGCGCTCGCGACTGTGCGACCATCTGGACTGAAACTGACATTTTTAACCCAACCACCAGTCGCACCTGTAAGTGTCTTTGTGATCCCGATCCTGCCAACAGGACGTAGGTACACCTCGTTGTGTCCCCCGGTTACTATTGTTCTACCATTTGGTGCAAAACTTACGCCATAACCGGGATAGTCGGCGAGTATTCGTTGATGTCTACCTGTGATTACATCCCATAAACGCACCGTACTATCATTAACATCGGTCACGACTTCTTGACTGTTCGGTGAAAAACGGATGCTTTTAATCAAATGAGTATGAGAAAGTGTTTTTAAATGTTTACCGGTGGTAGCATCCCATAAAAATACAGTATTGTCCCAACCACCGCTTGCGATTTGTCGGCCATCTGGCGAAAAACGCACACTTAAAACAAAGTTCTCATGTCCTTTGAGTGTTCTGATAAGTTTTCCTGTTTCTACATCCCAAAGATTAACTTTCCTATCCTCACTACCACTTGCAAGTATTTTACTATCTGGTGAAAAATGGACGCTTTTGACTCTGGAGGTATGCCGATCAAAGATCGTGAGCAGTCTACCAGTGGTAGCATCCCACAAACGTGCCCTTCCGTCGTCACTGGCGGTTGCGATTTTTAGACCATCCAGAGAAATATCAACACTTTCAATCCAAGTCGTATACCCTCTGAGTGTCTTGAGGAGTTCACCGGAGGTGAGATCCCAAAAATTAATGGTTTTATGATTGGCACTGGCTATTGTTACTCCATCCGGTGAAAAACATACCCCTTTTCCATAGTGAAAAATATCGTCGTCAAGTGTTTTAAGGAGTTCACCGGTGGTAGCATCCCACAGGAGTACCTTGCCACCAAAAGATTGGCTTGCGAAAGTTTCACCATCTGGCGAAAAACGAACACTTTTGACCCAAGTGGCATGGTCTGATAATGTTTTTAGGTTTTTTCCTGTGGCCGTATTCCACAAACGGACAGTCTCATCTTTGCTGCAACTTGCCAATATTTTACCATCTGGTGAGAAATCAATGCTGCTAACATCGCCATCATGCCCTTTAAGCGTGTTTAAAGTGGAGCCTGTATGTACATCCCACAAATACACTGTACCACCTTCTTTAGTTTTTTCACCCTCGGTTGCAGTAGCAAGCATTTTACCATCTGGTGAAAACCTTATGTTAATAATGGGTTTCGTATGTCTTGTGGATCCTTTTAGATGTTCGCCAGTGGCAGTAAGCCACAAATGCAAGTGCCCATCATGACCGCCAGTAGCGAGTATCGTTCCGTCTGGTGAGAAACTGATAGCAGTAACCATTAAGGTATGTTCATTTAAGGTATGTAAGAGTTCACCGGTAGTAGTGTTCCATAAATGGACTGAACCTTTATAAGAACCGGATGCAACTCTGGTGCCATCCGGTGAAATGCTTCCACTGTAAACATAATCGGTATGTTCCGTAAGCAGTGAGAATTCTTGAAGTGTCTCAGCATCATAAAGCCAGACTCCGATGGAACTAAAAACCGCGAGCCGAGTTCCACCCGCCGAATACTCAATTCCTTGTATCGTCCCCTTGCCAAGGCGTGCTTTGGCACCCTCAGGTAAATTGAATTGGGTAGATGGAGCATAATTGGTCTCTACCGGATCTGGAAGATGCTGACAAGCAATACTGCCTGAAAGAATTAGAAATCCGAACAACAAAAGGATTTTCTTTGCAAGTGTGAACATAGTAAACCTCTTATGTTAGTGGGCAATATCAAAATGTGGTCCGTAAAGTTTGCGCTTGTCCTGACTCAGCTGATCGGTATCCTGCATCAAAAATCTCTATGACATGCCTTGCATGTTCTGCTGTAACAATGCTGGGTTTATCCTCACGTATCCAGTCAACAAGCTGCATAATGTCTTCATATACATGTGCTTCCTGTATGTTGCGATGCGGTCCTACGACGTGTGGTAGTTCCCTTTTTGGTGCGTCAATCGGTTTGCCGTTGATGGTACTGCCCTCAATTACACCTGCTGTGCCGTTAATTGATAGTCCTCCTTTGATTGCGTGTCCTGCTGCCGCACCGTAAATGAAACCGAAAAATGCAGCGCCAAAATCAAGCAAAATAAAGGTGTTATCGTCCATGTCGCACGGTAGCATCTCGCCTCGGAATTCACGTTCTTTGACGCGCACACCAGAGAAAGCAGTTACCCGCTTGACAGGTCCAAGGATACCGGTCATCGTATGCAACCCGTAAACGGTCATGTCGTAGAGCGGACCGCCGCCCGGTTTTCGGAAATACCACGCAGGATTGATATTAGAAAGAACATCATCACCTTGACGGACAGATTCACTTTCGTGGTATCTGCCGAAAGAGGAACCTGTTGCAGCCCATGTCAATGTTCCGATTGCTCCATCATCAATAAGCCTCTTAATCTCTTGGTGTATCGGACGCAGCATCTGTCCGGGAGAAGCGACCAATTTAACTCCTTTGCGTTTTGCCGATTCAATCAAGTCATCTGCCTCATCAACGGTCGTTGTCATCGTTTTATTGAAATGTGCATGGAGACCGTGTTCAATTGCGAGTTTTCCTTGCTCATAATGGAGACCGATTGGCGATGCGATGCTGACAGCATCCACATGTCCGTCTGCTAAGAGTTCTTCAAATATTTCATAAGCGTGCGGCACGTTAAATTTTTCGGATGCGGCTTCTGCTCTGCCGGGGACAGGGTCGCAGACAGCAGTTACTTGCAACCTATCTTGAACATCATCCTGTGTGAGGTGCGGAAGGATGCCGCGCACCGATATACTACCAACACCGACGACACCAATACGTACTCTATCATTAGTTGCCATGATATTTCCTCCACGATGTTTTGTGTTGCCACCCAACAGCATTTTTGAGTTTGTCGCAATTGATAAATGATTGATGTTCTTTCAGCGTTCGGACTTTTGGCAGAAATTCCGGTTTAAAACGTTCAACTAATTCAAGGGAGGGTTCTAAAGCAGAAGTATCATTTGCGTTGAGGAAATAGATATCGTGAGGCGGCAGTGTATCCGCTTTCTCCATAATCAAACGATGTGCACTTGCGACATCTTCACTTCCTACCCAACACCAAAGCCATGGAGTCCAACCGTTTGTCGGTTTGGCGTTTTCTGCCATCTGCTTCCTGCGTTCTTCTGGCGTAATACCAGCGGGACGGGTGACGTAGGTTCGGATACCGTAGGCACGGGAATAACTTGCCAGTAGGTCTTCACCACAACGTTTGGAGAAACTATAGGAATCTTCTGGATAGCACGGATGCTCCTCGTCTAAAGGCAGGTAATCAATCGGCATGTGTGTTTTGCTTATGCGGAACCCATGCCCTAATGCGCAATTACTGCCGGACATCACCACCGTTTTTACGTCCGCCTCAATTGCTGCTTGCATGAGATA
>JAPPMR010000557.1 GCA_028818995.1 Candidatus Poribacteria bacterium
GTTTACTAACCGTCCTTCTCCGATGAGAAAGAGCGTCCGACCATCGGCAAGTGTGTAAGATTCCACAAATTCGCGTGCATTTGCTTTATTAACGGCAAGTTCTTCAAGTGCGGGGATGTCAATTTCAACATTAAAATGTCCTGAATTTGCAATGATTGCGCCATCCTTCATCGCCTCAAAATGTTCTGTTCGGAGGACATGAATATCGCCTGTTAGCGTTATAACGAGGTCGGCTTCTTGAACGGCTTGCTGCATTGGCATTACTCTGAATCCATCCATAACTGCCTCTAATGCTTTCAAAGCAGTTACCTCTGTTACAATGACGTTAGCCCCTAAACCGCGAGCGCGACTGGCGACACCTCTGCCGCACCAACCGTAGCCAGCAACGACAATAGTTGTCCCCGCAATGAGTAGGTTTGTGGCGCGAATGATACCGTCTAAAGTGCTTTGCCCTGTGCCGTAGCGATTATCAAAGAAGTGTTTTGTGTTTGCGTCATTAACAGCGATAATAGGATATTTTAGCACGCCTTCGGCTGCCATACTTTTGAGTCTGATAACACCAGTCGTTGTTTCTTCTGTTCCCGCAATGACTTGTTCGACGAGTGCAGGATTTGTTTCTTCGGAATGTAGTTGTGACACCAAATCGGCGCCATCATCCATTGTAATATTAGATTGCGTTGCGAGTGCAGCCTGGATGTGTTTATAGTAAGTTTTAGTATCTTCACCGTTAATAGCAAATACCGCTATTTCATCATTTACAACGAGAGAAGCAGCGACATCGTCTTGTGTGCTAAGCGGATTTGACGCGCACAACGCCAATTCGGCACCACCCGCCTTCAAAGTCTGCATGAGATTTGCTGTCTCAGTTGTAACATGTAAACACGCGGCAACTTTAATTCCTTTTAGTGGTTGTTCTTTGGCAAAACGTTCACGGATAGATGTCAGAACCGGCATAAATCGGTTTGCCCATTTAATCCGTTGGTTTCCCACATCTGCAAGGTCTGTTGTTTTAATATCGTAGCCCATTGTTCTCCTTACGCCTTTAGTTTTTCGACATAATCAATTTTTTCCCAAGTGAAACCTGGTTCAGTGCGTCCGAAGTGTCCATAAGCAGCCGTATTTCTGTATATTGGCTCGCGCAGTTTTAACCGTTCAATGATACCTTCTGGAGTTAAGTCAAAATGTTGATTAACCAATTTAGCCGCTAATTCATCATCTCCTGTTCCAAAAGTGTCAACCATTACAGAAACAGGCGCTTTACGTCCAATTGCATAAGCGATTTGGATTTCACAACGTTCTGCTAACCCTGCGGCAACCAAATTTTTGGCAGCGTGGCGCGAGGCATAAGCTGCGCTTCTATCAACTTTTGTTGCATCTTTACCAGAAAGAGCACCACCACCATGCCGTCCCATGCCACCATAGGTATCCACAATAATTTTTCTACCGGTTAATCCCGCGTCACCGTGAGGTCCACCTGTTACAAAACGACCTGTTGGGTTAATATGATATACAACATCGGGACTCAGGAGGTCTTCGGGGATAACTTTTTTAATGACCTCTTCGGTTATACCTTCCTTGAGGTCTGAATCTGAAACATCAGGATGATGCTGTGATGAGACAACAACAGTCGTTACACGCGTAGGTTTATTATCAACATATTTAACTGTTACTTGGGATTTTCCATCGGGTCGGATAAAATCAAGGATAGATTCTTTGCGAACTTGTGCTAAACGGTGGGTCAATTGATGTGCCAATGTAATTGGTAGAGGCATGAGTTCAGGTGTTTCTGTGCATGCGTAACCAAACATTATACCTTGGTCACCAGCACCACCAGGGTTGACACCCATTGCAATGTCAGGCGACTGTTTGTCAATAGTTATTAATACCGCACTGTGTTCAGCATCAAAGCCATAACTTGCATCAGTATAACCGACGTCTGCTATGACTTCACGGGCAATTTCTTGTAGATTAGGGGTCGCTGATGTGGTAATTTCACCAGCAACGATGGCAAGTCCAGTAGTTACGAGTGTTTCACATGCTACTCTTCCTTCGGGGTCTTCTGTCAGAATAGCATCAAGAATAGCATCGGAAATCTGGTCAGCCAGTTTGTCGGGATGTCCTTCCGTGACTGATTCAGACGTAAACAAAAAATTTCGACTCAATTCGGTTCTCCTGTCTGCATATCTTTCTCCTTACCTACACGCTAAACGGATAGTATCCGTTTAACATGATAGGAAGTACTTCTGCACACATATATCTTACCAATTTGTGCAGAAGCACTCTGTTAGACAAATAGAGGAAACAACATTATTCGGAACGTGTTCATAGAAAAATCCGTCAATTTGGATGTCAATATTCAATCCACACCTAACTTTCAGAATCTTCAGTATCCGTAGGAGTATCTGTGCTTTCAGTATCCTCAGAAGTCTCTACGCTTTCAGTGTCTACAGGAGTATCTGTGCTTTCAGGCTCTTCGGAAGTTTCTACACTTTCAGTGTCTGCAACAATTTCAACGCTTTCAATATCCTCAGAAGTTTCAACGCTTTCAGGCTCCGTGGAAACCTCTACATCTTCAGCGTCTGCGGAAGTTTCTACACTTTCAGTGTCTTCTGTTTCTTGGGAATTCACAAGATTGTCAACATTGTTTTTCCCCATTTCCTGTTTGAGCAGAGCACCCATGATGGTTTCTTCTTCTTCAACAGGTTTAGATTCTCTGGGTTCGCGTCGCGGTGCGGGGCGTTGGCGACGGGGGCGTTCCCGGCGTTCTTGCTGTTCTTCAGGCGGTGCCGCAGCTCGTTCTTGGTCTGCTATTGCTGCTTTCAAACTCAAGCCGATACGTCTCCCTTTCGGATCAAGGTTGATGACTTTTACATCGATTTCATCGCCGACAGAAACGACCTCTTCGGGTCTTTCGATTCTACGGTCTGCAATTTCAGAGATATGAATAAGTCCATCAATACCTTCTTCAAGCTTGGTGAAAGCACCAAAACTGGTCAAATTGACAATCTGTCCTCGGACAACAGAGCCAACTTTATACTTTTCCGGGACCTCATCCCAAGGATCGGGTTGTGTCTGTTTAAGTCCTAATGAAACGCGCCGTTCAGAAGCGTCAATTTGCAGAACAACGACCTCAACCTCATCACCTTCTTTAAGAAATTCTTGTGGGTTAGTCCCGCGATCTGTCCAAGAAAGGTCAGAAGTATGAATTAATCCGTCTATACCTTCCTCAATCTCAACAAATGCGCCAAAATTGGTAAGATTTCGGATGCGTCCTGTAATCTTGGTTCCAACAGGAAACCTCTGTTCTAAGAGTTCCCAAGGATTCGGTTGCAATTGTTTAATTCCTAAGGATATCCGTTTGTCCTCTTTAGAAATCTCAAGCACAATTGCCTCAATCGCATCGCCTTTACTAACAATGCGCGATGGAGCGACGTTCCGACGAGTCCACGCCATTTCTGAAACGTGAATCAAGCCCTCCACAGCCTCTTCAAGTTGGACAAAGACACCGTAATTGACGATATTCACGACTGTACCGTTAACTCTTGAACCGATAGCATATTTTTCCTCAACTTCCTCCCACGGGTCAGGTGTCTTTTGTTTTAACCCCAACGAAATTTTTTCACTCTCTTGGGCAATAGCGATAACTTGCACCTCAATTTCTTCACCAATAGAAACAATTTCGGATGGGTGATTAACACGTTTCCACGCCATGTCTGTCTTATGGAGTAATCCATCAACACCACCGAGGTCAACAAACGCACCAAAAGCGGTAATGTTCTTCACCACACCAGTTATATGCTGACCAACTTCAAGGGTTTTTAGAACTTCTTCTTTCTTTTCTGCCATTTCAGCTTCCAGCCATGCCCGACGCGACAAAACAATATTGTGCCGCCGTTTACTCATGCTGATTACCTTCATCTGAAAGACTTCGCCGATGTATTGGTCAAGGTTTTGAATGGGTCGTAATTCAACTTGTGAGGCAGGCAAAAATCCTCGCAAAGTTCCTACAGTTACTCGTAATCCGCCTTTAATCCGCTCGGTTATCCGACCTTCGACTGGTGAACCGCTCTCATAAGCTTGTGTTATTTCGTCCCAAACTAACGTCTGATCGGCTATTTTCTTTGAAAGAACTATCTGCCCTTCTGAATCTTCTCGTCGCACAATGTACACATCAATTTCATCGTCCACTTGTACCGAAGGCAAATCATTCTCAGCCGAATCAAACTCAGATGCAGGAATATAACCTTCTGATTTAAAACCGATGTCAATCATTACCTCATCACGATTTACATCTACAACGGTCCCTTTGACAATTTCTCCATCAGTAAACGCTTTGAGTGAATTATCATACGCCTCATCAAGAGATTCCTGACTCATTGGAGTCGTTTGTTCCTCTGTGTCGCTTTCAGATTCGGTAGTTGCTGAGTCTTGATTCGACTCGGCTTCAGAGGTTTCACTATCGGCTTCGGCAGTCGGGGTGGTATCATGGGGTTCAACTTCTGATGCAGCACTTTCAGACTCAGCAGTCTCGGCTTCAGGGGTTTCACTATCGGCTTCGGCAGCTTGATCAATGTCTTCAGATTCAGCTTCGGATAGGGCACTTTCAGCAGTTTCTTCAGATTCAGCACTCTGCACAGAATCATCAGTTTGATCAACTTGCGTAGGTTCATCAACTGGAGATTCCGTCTGTTCTATTTCAGCATTATCAGAAGTGTTTTCTACCTCTGTTTCCGTTTCATTTCCTTCATCGTGCGTAACTTCAGTTGCGGTTTCAACTGATTGTTTTTCTTCTTCCACATCAACGGTGGAATCATCTGTATGGGTCTGTTCGTTATTCATTAAGATACCTGGGTCTCATCAAAACGCAAAGCAGCGTTAAGTCCGCCAGTTCCTCCTTGTTGCGAAGTGCTTCTGGCACTTTCAAATCGGTTACTTAATAGTATATCACAATGTACATAGAAATGCAACAATAATCTTTCACATTGGTAGAGTCAACTTGACGAAAATATCACACTTTCCTATCCATTCCGCTGGAAGATTAACAAATGCGAATTGTATTTTCTGAAATGTTATAGTCGGACTATAATTCTGGATACTATTATCAGTAAACTTACAAAAAACGTTTAGAAGTATCTAACCATGTATTTTAGATTTTGACATAAATTCAAAAATTGCTTGATTTTTTTATGAATCTAAACTAAAATTATAGATACCGATTTTTACTACGGAAGGTGACTTTTATGACCGGTACCGAATTAATAACCACCCGGGAGAATGCGGATGTCAAAATCATTGATGTAAAGACTGACCTAAGCAGTTACGCTGCCTCGGATTTGCGGAAAGTTCTGGAAGATCTTTTGATGGAAAAGGTGAATAAGGTTGTGGTGAATTTTAGTGAAGTGAACCACATCAACAGTACCGCAGTAGGGACGTTAGTGGGCATAGCGAAACGACTTCGCCAAAACGGTGGTGACCTCAAACTATGCAATTTAGCTTCAACCCTCACCCGAACCTTTAATCTTATAGGGGCTTCCAGTGTTGTTGAAATTTATGAATCAGAGAAGAGCGCAATTGCGGCTTTTTAATCAATGTCATAAAAAAAGAAAAACTGGTGTTAGCCCATGGAGAAATCTCGTATTGAGTTGAAGATGCCGAGCGATGTGTATTACCTTGAATCGGTACGTGCGTTTATCGGGAAGTTATGTGAAACCTTGAGATTTTCCAAGAAGCGGATAGCAGATGTTCAACTTGCCCTTGACGAAATCTGTAGCAACGCAGTTTATCACGGGTCCACGTGTGTATCGAGTGGAATTCAATTGCAAATTTCTGTGAATACACGCACACTTGAAATTGTCGTCCGGGATAAAGGCGGAAGTAACACACAGGATTGGATAACACCTGAGAGACTGGCAGAGATTCAAGAGAAGCGCTCTCCTGCGGGTGAAGGTGGACATGGTCTGTATCTAATAAAATGTCTCACTGATGTTCATAAATTGGAAGCGAATGCGGTTGGAGGAACAGATGTAACCGCTATTTTTTATCGAGATGCTAATACAGACGAAAGTTAACTCTGAATCGCAACAAGCGTTAAGTCATCCTCATTAGGACGAGCATCTGCAAATTCCGTGATAGTATCAGAAACAAACTGGATAAGCCGCTCAGGCAATTCTTCGTCACAATTTGCCACCACGTTTTGGAGTCGTTCTACAGTAAATTCTTCACCTTGCGGATTTTTGACTTCATAGACACCATCTGTATAGAGAAAGACTCTGCTTTCGGAATCAAATGGGTAATTGCAATTTTCGTATACAGATTCTCTGCGAATACCTAAACCGTTTCCGGTATGTTTATCGGTAATCACTTCACATTTGAGTTGTGACCTATGTTGCAAAAACGGAAATGGATGTCCAGCATTGGCACAGACGAGTTGTTTTCTTGCCAAATCAAAGATGCCACAGAATGCAGTGGCAAACATAAATAGACGGGAACTAATTATATCGTTAAAACGTTCGTTGAGTACGTGTAGAAGTTGAGCAGGGTTATCATCTATATGTTCCCGATGTTCTGTTAAAACCGTTTTGATAAAGACAGTAACGAGGGCAGCAGATGCCCCATGCCCCATCACATCAGAAATTAAGACACCTATCCGATTTTCATCAATCTCCCATAAATCAAAAAAATCCCCACCGACTGCGGTTGCGGGGGAACAGTATGAAGCTGTGTGGAATCCTGCTAAGTCTTGAGAACCGTTCGGAGGAATTATTATTTCTTGAACACTCCGAGCCATTTGCAGTTCTGTCTCTAAACGCGCGTTGTATTGCTCAAGGGTATCGTGATAATGCTTAATGCGTAGGAGTGATTTAATCCGAGCTAACACTTCAAAACTATTGAAAGGCTTTTCTATAAAGTCGTCTGCCCCAGCTTCAACCGCCTTAATTCGGTTTTCTTCTGTATCGCGGAGGGCTGTTATCATAATGATAGGGATAAATTCTGTCGTTTCATCTGCCCGGACCTTTGCTAAAACTTCATATCCGTCTACTCTTGGCATGTTAATATCTAACAAGATCAGATCGGGTGTTTCATGCCTGACGACTTCTAAAGCCTCGGCACCGTCACCAGCAGTGAGAACAGCGTAACCGCGTGCTTGAAGTTGGATCTGGAGGATTTTGACATTGCGCGGTTCATCATCAACAACAAGAATTCTTGCTGATCCTTCCGTGTTCATGTTGGATTTCCTTTGAGATGGTGTGCTACGCGTTCCAAAAGTAATTGGATATCAATTGGCTTGCTGAGGTAATCATCACATCCTGCTCTAAGGAGTCTTTCACGGTCCCCGGACATTGCTGCGGCAGTTAATGCGATAATCGGTATGCTGCACAAATCTGGATCGGCTTTAATTTGTCGGGTTAATTCTTCACCACTCTGTCCCGGTAGTGCAATATCCATTAGGATGAGTGCGGGGATAACCTTTTCTATACACGCTAATGCCTCTGCTGCGTCAATCGCTTCAATGACCTCATAACCTTCGGATTGTAGAACAATGCGGACAACTTTTCTATTTAACGCTTGGTCTTCTATGACTAAAATTGGTTGCGGATTATCTGTAGCCAACTCATTGCTCCTATGCCCAAGGACATAACAGAACTGTTTGGGATTTAACGAGGACACATTTCATTTAGAGATCAATAGAAAAATCACCATTAGCAATATTATATTTGTAGAATAAGGGATATTGGCAAGGAAAAGTAATTTAGATCGAGGTTTTCAATTGGTTTTTGTGCTATCTGAGGTGTTGGTATATTAAACTATATGCTTGCATTAGGTTGGTCTGTAGGAATATTAAAGGAAAAAGTGCTTCCCTTTCCCTCTTCGCTTGTTACCTGGATTTGCCCTCCATGCAACTCTATTAAGCGCTGGGTCAATGCAAGACCGAGGCCGGTTCCACCATATCGTCTCGATTTGGAAGTGTCAATTTGTGTGAAAGGTGCAAAAAGTTTCATTCGATCTTCTTCGGCAATTCCTATTCCAGTATCTATTACTTTAACTTGTAGATCGGTAGGCGTAACCTCCAATTGTGTTGTTACTTTGCCGCCTTCTGGCGTAAACTTGACAGCGTTTGAAAGCAAATTGTAAAATATCTGCTTCACTTTGACACGATCAGCGTGAATCGTTGCATTTTGCTGGCACTCCAATGTAAGTTCAATGTTCTTTTTGAGAGCAAGTGCTTTGATGATTGCATTAACTTCCTCAACCGCATCAACGATTGCAAATTCTTCAAGTTGTAAGAACATCTTTCCTGCTTCAATCTTTGAGAGATCCAAAATATCGTTAATCATTTCAAGGAGATGTTGTCCACTCATGCGAATATCGTTGACACATTCCTTCAGTTCATCGTTAACGGGGCCGACAAGTTCATCTCTTAGGATTTCAGCGAACCCAATAATAGCATTCAGAGGGGTTCGCAATTCATGGCTCATGTTGGCAAGAAAATCGCTTTTAGCTCTGCTTGCATATTCAGCAGTTTCCTTTGCACTTTGCATGGCTTGTTGCGCTTTTATGCGATCCGTATTGTTAAGTGCCATGCTGATGATGGTCCGTTTTCCATCAGGCTGTACTCCAAGTAGGGACGAACTAAATTCCCATATCTGCTTTTTACCTGCCTTTGTCATAATTTCGTATTGTCCTGGCGCGCTCCGTTCCTTCTTCTGATTCACTTGTACGAGATATTCCTGAATCTCATCACTCATTTCACTGTTTGCTTGTTCTAACCATTTAGAAACAGTTGTCATCTCTTCAGCAGTATAACCTGTAAGTTCTGTCCATGCACGACTGATGAGAATTACCTCACCATTTTCGGCATGGATCATAATCGGCAAGGGAGCGTTTAGCACTGCCCGACGAAAACGTTGTTCACTTTCTTGCAATTCTGTTTCGGCTTGTTTCCTATCTGTAATATTCGTTGAAGTCATAATGAACCCAACAAGTTTATCGTCGCGTTTAATGGGGGCAATCCATGACGCATACCAATTTTGGCTGATTCTTCCCTGAATTTCATAGCCTGCGACTTCACCGGTTTCAATAACCTGTTGGCATGCCTTCCGAAATCCATCATGATGTTCATCAGTTAGAAAATCAAACACACTTTCTCCAACAATATCTTCTATTGTGAGGTCAACACCTGTTGGAACCCTATTGATAAACTGCAATTGGTAGTCAAGGTCAAGTGTTACAATAATGTCAGGAGCACTTTCAACCAGGGACCGCCATTTTGCCTCAGAATCTCGAAGTGCTCGATCTGCCCGATGGTACTCTGTGATGTCTCGAGAAATACCACATGTTCCCTTGATACGCCCGCTTCTATCTCGAATAGGTACTTTTGTGGTAGATACCCAAGTATCTTGTCCACCTGGCCAAGTTTCTTTCTCCCGTTTTCCCTCAATCGGTTTTCCTGTGTCAATCACCGTTCGCTCATCTTGATATGCTTCTTGTGCATGTTCGCGCGTAAAAAAATCGAAGTCACTTTTGCCTACGGCATTTGCAGGATTTTTGAGTCCGAATCGATTTGCGAGGGACCGATTAATACGGATAAATTTACTCTCAATATCCTTAAAGTAGATATGGTCGGGGGCATTATCCATGAGGGTGTGTAGAAAATCACTTTCTTGGGCATGGGTTTGCGCTAATTGCTTAAACCTTTTTTCATTTTCACGAAGTTTTGCTTCAATCCTTTTTTGCTTGGTGATATCCTTAGCAATAGCACAATAGCGGGGCTGTTCTGTATCTAACTGTAGAGTCCAGAAAAGCCGTTTGTAGTCTCCATCACTACACATAAAGCGATTTTCAAAAGAGATGATATTGCAGTCTTCGGTTTTTAGTTTCGTGAATTCTGTTGACGTGGATTTTTGGTCGTCAGGATGAACAAGTTCCATCCACTGCCGCGCCTGGAGTTCTGTGCAAGTGAAACCAAGGATCTGTTCCCATGCAGGATTGAGTGGAAGAAGTTTACCGTCAAGATGGATATATCCAAACATATCCGATGACATCTGTAAAAAAGGCAGGTTTTTAAGGGTTTCAGATGCCATGTGAGTTCCCCATTATTTGGTGACCAAAACGGCACGATTAGCAAGCTTAACAACGGTTTGTGTAGTGCTTTGGAAAACCATCTCGTATAATCGCCCGTGATGGCTGGCACTGAGGGCAATTAAATCGCAGTCGTTGGCTTCTGCGTTTTCAAGGATGTTTGTTACTGTAAATCCGAGGGCAGTCAAAAATTCAGTAGAGACATCGTAGAATTGCAGGTAAGCTTCCATTTGTTGCTTAATATCTGTCGCTTCTTGGGTGGTATTTGAAAGTGCTAAACCAAGAATTTCAGATTTAGTTAATTCACCGATTTCTGCTGAAAGTGAAAGCACATGGTCAGAATAAATATCCCCATGATTAACAACTAAAATCTTTCGTAATAAGGTACACTGTTCATGGACGACGATAATAGGTTTCGTAATGTGTGCGAGGACATCATCAATTTGGTTTTGAATGAGTTTTAAACCGCGCGTTTTAATATCTTCAGGGAGTCCGACCACGACTAAATCGGCGGAATGTGCTTTTTGACAGATCATCTGCCGCGGGTTTCCTGCAACAGATTCAATATGGTAATCTAAAAAATCGTAAAGTGCACATTCTTTTTCGGTTCGGCGCAGCACCGTTTCTGCGACTTCAGCACTTCCACCGTGGGAACTATCCTGAAAAAATACACAAGAGAGATGTGTCCCTAAAAGAACAGCTAATTGTCCTGCGTAATCAAAGGCGTTTTTTTCGTAATCGGTATCGCCTATAGAAACGAGGATATTTTTTATCATGAGACAGCCTTACAAAATTATTGTGGCGATTCGGATGGCGGATTCAATAATGCCCAGATTGCTTCGTCTTCACTTTCAAAGTTCCGGAAGACAGTGATAAGTCTTGCCATCACAATGAGGTTTTTGACATGTTTATTGACATTAATCACAGCAATTGTTCCACCGAGTGGATGGATATC
>JAPPMR010000465.1 GCA_028818995.1 Candidatus Poribacteria bacterium
AAAAAAAAAAAAAATATTTTTTTTTTTTGTGGGGGGGGTCCCCCACCCCCACCCCCAAATCAAAAAAAAAACCTGCGGTGGCCCCCCCCCCCCCCCCGACCTACGAAATAATGTAAAATCACTATTTAGAAAGGTATAATATCTGTGAAAATAACAAAAATAACGAGTTACCTGGCACAAGTCGTGATATATCGAAAATTATATGAAATTCTTTTATGGATTAAACAAAATTATTCATCAAAAATAATTATTTGTGTGAGTAGGCTTCCCGCTTGGTTGTTGTTGTTTGGGTTTTCGTTCATAGCCAAAAAAATAACACCGTCTGCGGGGGCGGGATTATCATAGCGTGACCCGACAGCGAAAACATCGCTTCCGATTTTTGCGATGAGCGCGCCGATGTTTGTACCGGGATGCAAATAACCATCTCCAGCAGGAGTTTTAGGGACACCGTCAGCACCGCACCATCCTGTTCTATTTTGTAGGTCAGGCGACCACGCGCCGTCAGCATCAATTATAAGACGCTGCCCTTTTTTCACGCGTACATAACTTTCTTGCCAAACTGGACTCGGACGTGCTGTCCGAATAACTGTTAACGCCATTCAATTCTCCTTGCTATTTGAGATTGGACGGTCATAGCGATATGCTTGACCGTCCAATTTCTTACTCTGTGCTGCGTTCGCGAATTGTGATATTCTCAATTTTATCATTCTGTGCAATACTATCTAAAACCTCTAAACCTTTGGTTACCTTGCCGAGGATAGTCCAGTCTTCATCTAATTCAATAGCTTCTTTACAGATCATGAATTCGTCTCCATCAGCAAGGTTTGACCCCTCTTCCGTTATCATCAACACTGTCCCTTTTTCAAGAGGGTGTTCGCTTGTTTCAATGGGGAGTTTTTCATTAGAATAAGTGTAACCTGCTTGTATAAAGAGAGGATCTACATTATGAAATTTCTCACCACGGTAATACCCACGACTTGCGTTAGTAATGAAGTTTTTCGAGGCTTTGGGTGCATCGGTCGCGTAGAATTCGAATTCAATGTTGCCTTTTTCCGTTTCAATCACAGCGATTGCATTCGCTGGATCAACCATTGGCTTGGCTTCTGGTTCTGTCTTCTCAGTATCTTCCGCTGGTTTAATAACCTCTTGTGGAGTCGTTGTTTCTGTAGTGGATTCCGTTGCCTTTTGATCTTGTGGGGCACAACCGACCACCGAAATAACAAACAGTGACACTAATAACAAGATTATGACCGGGAATTGATTAGTTATCTGCTGCCTTAACATATTTTGATTTCGCCTCCAATCGGATTGTAGTCATGACATCGCCTATCTGTAAAAGATCAACGACATCCATTCCTTGAATGACGCCACCGAAAGTGGTATATTGTCCATCAAGATGCGGCTGCGGTTTGAGACAGATGTAGAACTGGCTTCCGGAAGAATCTGGTATACTTGCCCGTGCCATCGCTACCGTGCCTCTAATATGTTTCCGCTGATTAGGATTTGTGTATTCGTCCTTAATGGTCCAACCGGGACTACCTGTTCCATCACCTCTCGGACATCCTCCTTGAACAATATTCAAACCGGGTGCGTCGACTATTCGATGAAATGTTAATCCATCGTAGAACTTCTGTTCAATCAATTTTTTGAAGTTTTTGACTGCCACAGGGGCAGACTCAGTATAGAACTCAATCACGAATGTGCCTTTTTTAGTTTTAACGACTGCGACTTCCTCCTTAGGAACTTCGCCCTGCTCCTTAGGATCTTTGCTTGAGAAAAATGGGAGTACGCAACCCGTTAAGGTGAATGTAACAATAATTAGTGGTAATAAATAAGCCAATGTTTTCATTAATTTCCTTCGTTGTGTTAGTTATTTAGATTTAAGACGAGCCCATGTTGTCGTTAACTTGTCTTGAGGAAGGACATCTGATGCATTCGGATTATCCATATCTCTTATAAGCTCATCTTCGGTTAACGGATAATTGTATATTTTGAGTTCGTCAAGAGCACCGTTGACAAATCGTTGGTTTCCGCCGCGTGCACCGATAAAGAGTGGGTCATCGTTCGGAATAAGTTTACCCTTACATTCCAATTCTTTATCCAGTTTACCATCAATATACAACTTGATCGTGGTACCGTCCCATGTGCCTGCCAGAAAGTGCCACGTTTCATCCTGTATATTGCCGCCAATGTTTAGGTCACGACAATCTGCGGGTAAATCGAAAAATTGAAGGAGCGAACCGCCTCGGTACCATGCAGCAAGCGTATACAGCCCCGCCTTCCATCCAGTACCTTTTTCAAGCCCCGTTTGTACATCACTACCTGGACCACCGGCACTTGGACGTAAATTTGCCCAGAATTGAACCGTTATCCCATCAACAATATCCAGACTATTATGGTCGGCAATTTCTCCATAAGATGCTCCATCAAAGTCAAGTGCTTTTCCAAATTTTCCATCAACCAATTTAACTTTACCTTTTAAGGTAGCATCGTTACCAAATTCAGAGACATCTTCTGCAACGTCCCCTTTCAACGCATCAAACGGGAGATGTAAGACAAGATCATTTGCAGCATAGGTCCCGGTTATGGAGATAGTTGTTAACAAAAAAACGCACACTGTCACATTAGTTAGAATTCTACGACTTACTGTCCAGTATTTCATGTGTATACCTCGTTGAAATTTTGATTATGTTTGTTCTAAATTCTAAGGGAGCACGGTTTGAACATTAAGAATAATCCAATATTCCAAAGTGCCACCTAACATTAAGAATACCAAAAGTATTTGAAAAAGTCAAGGTTTTTCTTAACAAATTTAGGGCATTTAGTTTATTGTTTTCTTTATTTCTATGTTCAAATTATGCAACGTTTTGCTCTGAATTTTGATCAATTGACTTTTATAGGGAAACCTTGTATAATAATTTCGAACCATTTAGCCCACATCCTGGAGCAAAGCATGAGATGTTTTGGCACTTATGGCCCCGTCTATCCAGATATAAACTATGTCGTTTCACGTAAAGAGGAACTTACCGATTTCACAAATCGCGTGAAACAGGGACGTTATATCGTTCTTTTTGCGCCGCGGCAAACGGGCAAAACTACTTTTTTTAAAAACGCAATTGAAGTTCTTGAAGCGGAAGAACAGTCTTATCTTCCTATACAGCTTAATTTTGAAGGATATGTAGACACTGACTCTGCGCGTTTTTATCCACACTTCTGTAAAAGTCTCTGTCAACTGATCACATCCGTTTGGCAAAGACGCGGCGAAAAACTACCAGATGCTTTAAGCCGTTTTGTTTCTAATGTAGAGGTAATTGATCATATTGCAATGGCAGATTTCTTCGAAAACCTTGGAAGGCTACTTGGAAATCAAAAGTTAATTATCATTATTGACGAATTTGACGGCATTCCACCCGAAGCACTTCGCGGGTTTCTGCACACACTCCGTCAGATATATCTTTCCAATTCAGATCTCCGATGCCCGTATAGTGTTGGTATTGTCGGTGTTAAAAACATAACCCAACTTAACTACGATCGCTCAATCTCACCCTTCAATATACAAGACGAGTTTAGGTTGTCAAACTTCACACTTGCACAAGTAGAAGAACTCTTTTCCCAATACACGGAAGAAGTTGAACAACCTTTCGTTCCTGAAGTTATTGAAGCAGTCCACAAACAGACAGCGGGACAACCTTTCCTTGTCAATAGATTCGGACAGATCCTCACCGACGAACTTAATATACCCAAGTCTGAGCCAATTCAGATGCAACACTTTTCAGCAGCACATAAACAACTTCTGAGGGAACGCAATACCAATATCTCACATCTTGTAACAAACATACGAAGAGATCCGCGTTTTGAGAAGCTGCTTATGCGTATCACCTTTTATGAAGAACGAAGACGTTTCAACCTCGACGATGAGGTAATCAGTGAACTTGCAACTTACGGAATAATTGGAGAAGATGAGGATGGAATGTGTCAAATCCGTAATCCGATCTATCTCCACCGTGTTCTGCAGGGGTTTCAGCCATTCATAAACGGACTTGAGGATCAATATTTCGCCGAAGACGGACCGATGGACTTCACCGAGTATGTATCAGAGACTGGACAACTTGAGATGCAGACACTCATTGAAAACTTCAGAGATTTCATTGCACGCGCAGGCTACAGAATTCTACAAGTGCCTGATACACCGCAAGAATTCGTCGGGCAGTATCTGCTTTTTGCTTATCTTGACGAGTTTGTGAATATGGTTCGTGCTACGATGTACCTTGAAGTTCCAACGGGGAGAGGTCGGGCAGACCTTATCATCGGGCACAAAGGGCAAAAATATATTGTTGAAACGAAAGTTTGGCGGAATGAAAAAACATATCAGAAGGGCAAACAGCAACTTGCTGCATATTTGAAACTGGAGAATGCAGTCGAGGGTTATTACATTGTGTTTGACTATCGAGAGAAACCCAATCCACAGATTGAAACTGACACCGTTGATGGAATTACTATTCAGAGTTATGTTATTCCTGTCTTGCAACAACGTCCGTCACAAGTGGAATAATAGAATTCCAACAAGTCCACGGCTTACGATTATAAATTCCGAAACGAGAAATTATGCAAAAACTGACGATTCAAGGCAAAACTTTTACAAATTCAATCGGCATGCAGTTCGTTAGAATTGAACCTGGCACTTTTATGATGGGTTCGGAACAGGCAAATCTCGCAGATGAATTAACAGCAGGAAAAGAATATCTGCGGGATGGTGATTGGGACGAACAACCGGTACATCAAGTCACGCTCAACACTTCGTTTTACATCGGCATTTTTCAAGTTACGAACGCACAGTACGAAGAATTTCAGTCTGACCATAGCGACCTACGTGGAAAATTAGGCTTCTCACAGGACGATGATGAGGCAGTTATTTTTGTAGATTGGCACGACGCAACCCGTTTCTGCGAATGGTTATCTGAAAAGGAAGGACTCCCTTACCGATTACCAACCGAAGCGGAATGGGAATACGTCTGCCGCGCAGGCACAACCACGCATTTTCATACCGGCGACACATTGCCCGATGAATTTCAAAAAAATGTTGGAGAGAGTTGGTACCCGGATGCAGGACGGAGCCAAGGTGCCGAGGAAGTAGTGCCTTTGCACGTCGGTAAAACGCCATCGAACGCATGGGGCGTATACGACATGCATGGGAACGTCGAGGAATGGTGTCAAGATTGGTACGGACCTTATGAATCAAATCCACAAGTTGATCCGATTGGAAGGGAATCGGGTTTGTATCGTGTGACGCGAGGCGGCAGTCATTCCACACTGCTTTGTTATTTGCGGTCTGCAAATCGGATGGGAGCAATGCCAGAAGATAAACATTGGTATATAGGATTTCGCGTTGTCTGTGGCAAGATTCCTGAAACGGCAACGCTTCTGCCAGCACCGAAGGTGGCGTTATGGGGACAGAACGTCAAACAGGAAGCTGCAAGTTCTCCCGCGCCGGAAACACCGTCTTTTGCTGAACCAATCCCATTTGTCCGAATTCCTGAAGGGTCTAACGGACCGCTTTATTCAAGACATAACCACGTTCCCGCGATTGTGGAATGTCCAAACGGAGATATGTTTGCAGCATGGTATTCGTGTGTAACTGAACGTGGACGCGAGTTGACGTTGGCAGCAAGTCGGTTGCGTTGTGGTGAATCGGAATGGGAAGTTGCTGTACCATTTTGGGGACCGCCTGATCGGAATAATCACGCAACCTCTCTGTGGCGTAATGAGAACGGACGTATCTATCATTTTAACGGACTTTCTGCAGCAGCCACGTGGGGACCTTTAGCATTGATAATGCGGTATTCTGACGATAATTGCGCAACTTGGTCAAAGCCTTGCTTCATCTCACCAGAACATCGTTTGCGACACATGCCAATCGCTTCTGTTTTCCGAAGACAGGACGGTTCTATACTCCTCGCATGTGATGCGGTGACGGGTGGAAACGGAGGCACTGCGATCTGGTTAAGTGACGATGATGGAGAAACGTGGTATGATCCTGGTGCTGGACAACCTATTCCCGAATTTGCGGCAGGTAAAAGCGGTGGATGGATTGCGGGCATACATGCTGCTGTAGTAGAGTTGTCTGATGGTCGGCTCATGGCGTATGGACGAGGTGATACGATAGACGGTCGTATGCCAAAAAGTGTTTCTGAAGATGATGGCAAAACATGGCATTACAGCGCGAGTCCTTTTCCAGTTGTTTCGGGTGGGCAACGGTGTGTATTTTTAAGGCTTCAGGAGGGACCGATTTTTCTCGCATCCTTTACGGGAAGCCGTAAAACACCTGAAACGATGCCAATTGTTGACGAATCGGGGAATGAACGACAAGTAACAGGGCTTTTCGGTGCGCTCTCTTATGATGATGGAGAAACTTGGTCTCATATACGTTTGATTTCAGATGATGGACCTGACCGAGAAATTGAAACAATGGATGGGCATCCCTTCATCATGGGATTAAACAGTGCCGAACCCGGTGGGTATCTTGCTGTATGCCAAGGTCAGAACGGCATTGTCCATCTGATTAGCAGTAAACAACATTATCGGTTTAACTATGCATGGCTAAAAGAGATACCACCATCGGAAGTGAGGAATTGAATGAAACTGCCTTTTTTACATCAGGAAGTAGAGGTTAGCACTGATTTACGAAATAGTAATGATATATTGGACAATCCAGATGCGTTGCATGAACGGATAACAGAAGATGGGTACCTATTGATCCGTGGACTACACGGCAAGGAGACAGTACTTACAGCACGCCAAGCAATTCTGGAGAAGTTGGCAGCGAAAGGGATGCTTGCACCCGAAACACCGTTGATAGAGGGTATATTTAACCCAGATTATGCTGAACCAACATCAACAGGATCAATGGGAAATAAAGCGTTGACGCAGTTGCCAGCATTTAAAGCCGTAGTTGAAGGCGCGCCAATAATGGATTTTTTCAAGCATTTTCTTGGCGGTGAGGCGCGGACGTTTGATTTCAAATGGCTTCGGACTGCTGGTCCTGGTTCTGGTTCTCCAATTCACTACGATATTGTATTTATGGGGAGAGGCACGCAAAACTTATACTCTTGTTGGACTCCTTTTGGTGATGTTTCTTTAGATATGGGCCCGATTGTTTTTTGTCTTGGATCCAACCGATTTGACAAGGTGCGCAAAACCTACGGAAAGGCAGATGTTGATCGCGATCTGATTGAGGGACATTTTAGTGATAATCCGCTTGAAATTGTTGAGAAATTTGGTGGACATTGGGCAACAACATCGTTTTCAGCAGGAGATGTAATCATTTTCAGTATGTTCCTGATGCATGCTTCACTCGTCAACACATCAAACAAAGTACGAATTACGGCGGATACCCGCTATCAACTTGCTGCTGAACCGATTGATGAACGATGGATTGGCGAAGATCCAAAAGGACATTACGTTTGGAAGAAGAAAGATGCCAAAATTGAGTCGTTAGAGGAATCACGACGTAAATGGGGCGTTTAATGATGATGGCATAACTGTCAATTTAGCAGTCAGATATGTTTGAAAAATATCTCTTGTAGGAGCGATCTCCGAATCGCGACCCTTTTTCAGTCGAGAATCGGAACCTCCTACCATTTGCAACCTTAAGTTGACACCTATGGGCGTTTAATGATGGAGTTATACAGATATGAATAGTGCCTCACCAGCACCGCCAAAGAGCAGAAATTCACGGTTTATCCCGTTTTTTCTCATTTTAGTGGTGGCTCTTGTGATCGGTTTTACGATCCGATATTTCAAAGGAAAACCCTACGCAACAATTGAGGAAAGATCATGGGAGGTATACTTCAGCAAAGTCAATGGGTACAACAAGGTAAATTCCTTGGAGAGTAGACTCGTTGCCAAACTCGGTTTAGCGACAGAGCGTATTGACGCAGCGTTGTATGATTTGGATTCCGAACTGATAGCAGATGCTTTAATTGATGCACACAAACGGGATGTGAAAGTGCGAGTCTTCACAGAACACGATAATATCAATGATAAAAATGGAGGTAAGGAATCGAAAATCGTCCGTTTACAACGGGAAGGGATTCCCGTCCGAGACGATGGCGACAATGAGGGATATATGCACCACAAATTTATCGTGATTGACGAACGGTATGTCTGGACAGGTTCGTATAATACCACCTATAACGGTGCATACAAGAACAGTAATAATGTTGTCTGGTTTGATTCTGAACCGCTTGCTTATAACTTCACACAGGAATTTCGGGAGATGTACATCTTAGCAGAAATGGATAGGTCGTCAGATCCACATATCCCATTCCCACATATTACCCTTAACGATGGCACGCAGATTTCAACCTATTTCGCTCCAGAAAACGACACGATTTCTCCCCTATTGAAAGAGATTAAATCAGCAAAGAAGTCAATTTATTTTATGGCGTTTTCGTTTACACACGATAAACTTGGTGAGGCAATGCGCGATCGATATAAAAGAGGAATTCCGGTGGAAGGCGTGTTTGAAAAAAGACAAATTAATAGGTATTCCGAATACGAGTTAATGGAAAAGGCAGGTATCCCAGTAATTACGGATGACAGTCCCGGAACCATGCATCACAAAGTGATTGTGATTGATGAAGAGACAGTTATTACCGGTTCGTATAACTTCTCGAAGAATGCTGAAACAAGAAACAGTGAAAACTTATTGATAATCAAGGGAAATAAGGATATTGCACAAGCGTATCTTGATGAGTTTAACCGATTAAAGTGGTAGACACAAAAGACACTATTAGTCTGTCCATTCTAAAATTGTAGGTATCAGCAATAGTCGGGAATCGGAGTTCCCTCCTACAAAGAGTAGACGGTATAGGTAGGAGCGATCTCCGAATCGCGACCTTTACCGCAAAATTTCGGTAGACACTCCACTATCTTTCACCGAGTTTGATGGTATAGTTTTGCTCGCGCCCGTTCCTATTGATTTTTAGAATGATTTCAGTATGCGGTGATGCAGTTCCAACACGTTTCAAAAGTTCGAGATAGTTTGTCACTGGCGTATTATTATATTCAAGAATGATATCCTTAGGCAAAAGCCCGCTTTTGTGTGCTGGACTATCTTCTACGACACTCTTAACATAAACGCCAAAATCACTTATTTTAATATCAACACCAAGCCAACCACGCGGCACCTTGCCATGTTTTATAATTTCGGTGGCAACGGATTTCACTGTTTCAATTGGTACTGCAAAAGTAATGTTCTGACTATTCCACATCTGCATCGGCAGCTGCAGCTGAAGTGGGTTCCAATCGTTAGGTTCAGTAAGTACAGCAAGAATCATTCCTACGACCTCTCCCGATGTGTTTACAATTGCTCCACCACTATTCCCCGGAGAAATAGGTGCGTTGATTTTAATGAGTTCAGCGCACGGGTGAGCAGGTAAGGTTTCCCGACCACTTACAATACCGAATGAAACGATTGGATGTTCGCCCTGTGAACTCCCAATTGCGAAAACCCATGAACCCATGTCAATTTTATCGGAATCTCCTTTTTTTATTTGCTTATGCAATTTGTTATCCACCTTAAGTATAACAAGATCGGTCAGATCATCCATCCCGATGATTTTTGCTGGAACTTTTTTGTTATTATTGAAGACAACTTCAATCTTGCTGGGTGCCATATCAAAAGTGGTTGTAGCAATGTGTCCTTCCTTATCAAGAATAATGCCGGAACTGATGTTTTCGCGGGGAATTATTTTAATTATGTCTGGAGATGATTGTCCGGGTGTATGGGGAATTATTTTAATTATGTCTGGAGGTGATTGTGCGGATGTATTTTGTGATGCAATGACTTTGACAACCGCTGGACGGGCAGTGTTGACAACTTTTTTGAATTCTTTTTCAAGCAATTGTAACACATTTTCCTGCCCAAAACTTGGTGGTATGGCGCAGATAAGAAAAATAAACGTACTTATACCAAGTAGTTTGTATAGCATAGAAAATTTCATGTTTTTATTTTGACTCTGTTTTGAATTTTTGAGAATCATTTATTTTTCCTCATCAAAGTAGTGGTCTGCTTTGTAGATATTCACACCACAGAGCTATAATCCGCCTCCAGTCGATACAGTGGAGTAACTTACGCGCTTTAAGGTATAGTGTTGTTGCATCGGTTGACCGGAAATTGTATTTGACAAATTAGATGATCCAGAAGCGCGCGGTAGAAATTGATTGTTGAGAGATGGGGATCCAGAAGAAAGTCCAGGCCGTGATGTACTTATCTGCTCATTTGATGGATTAATTTCACCATTAAACCAATCGTTATGGTATAAGAATGTGGCTGTACCAGTAATCAAAAGTAATACCATCACGCCGCTGAGAGCCCATTTGGGCATGTTGAAAATACAGAGCAGCCGCTGCCAGAAGGAAAGTGTCCCACGCTGTTCTTCAGCAAGACGTTGCTCTAATGTAGATGTAAAATAAGGTGAAGGTTCAATCTGCGGCAATTGTTGTGATGCTTTAACAGATTCGCTGAATCGGGCGTACTCACGTTGACACGTTGGGCATTCCGTAATGTGGGACTCAAAACGTTGTAATGATTGATAATCAAGCGCATCTTCTAAATGTGCAGAAAAGTTTTCTTCAACCTGTAAACAGTTCATAATAACTCCATAAATGGTTTTAGTTTGTCTTTAAGCATTATTCGCGCTCTGTTGATACGCGATTTTGTCGTTCCACTTCGTAGTTCAAGTATTTTACCGATTTCGTCATAACTTAATCCTTGGATATCCCGCAAGATAAGTGGAAATCGATACTGTTCTGGCAATTCTGCGATCGCTTTTTGGATGGCGTTGCGAAGTTCCTTTCGTTCCACTGCAACTTCCGGTTGGAAAGCCGCATCTGCAGGTGCAGTAGCAATAATGTCAATCTGTTCATCATTTCCGCCAGAGGCATTATCG
>JAPPMR010000069.1 GCA_028818995.1 Candidatus Poribacteria bacterium
ACGACTCATAATCGTGCTGTCCGGAGTTCGACTCTCCGCACCGGCATTGTTCTTTGAAGGCCCACCTCATGGAAGCCCGTTTTGTGCAAGAGATGCATCGCTTCATTTCACAGCACACGATGATTGAGGACAGAGAAACGGTGCTCGTTGCAGTCTCAGGGGGTGCTGATTCACTTGCACTACTTTACGGGTTGCATGCCCTACACACACAATTAAACTGCTACCTTCACGTTGTTCACCTTGATCACGGTCTCAGGTGCGATTCTGCCGCAGACGCTGAATTTACCCATGAACATGCTGCACGTTTAGGACTGCCCTTTACGAGACACGCTGTTGAATTACCACATTTAATTAAACAGTGGAAACTTTCTGTAGAGGCTGCGGGGCGTAGAGCACGTTATGAATTTTATGAATCTGTTTGTGCACAAGTAGGCGCGACTAAAGTCGCACTCGGACATCACCGAGACGATATGGTTGAAACGGTTTTGATGAATCTAATTCGAGGTGCAGGATCCGATGGGTTAAAAGGGATAGCACCTATCAGAGACGGAAAGTTTATTCGTCCGCTCACAGTGTTCACCCGCCAAGAAATTGAATCGTTTCTCGAATCAATAGACCTTGTGCCAAGGCAGGATTCTACAAATACGGATAAACGTTATCTCCGCAACCGAATCCGCTATGAGTTGGTGCCGCTGCTTGAACAAGATTATAATCCAAATATCAGAACAGGATTAAGTCGTACCGCTGAAGTCCTAAGTGCCGAATCGGAGTATCTTGACAGAATTGCGCGTGAGGCTTTTGATGCCTGCAAACTTCCGCTATCACAATCTACATGTGTTACGTTAGATAGAGAGAAATTTCTACGGAATCACATTGCGTTGCAGAGACGGATTCTAAGGTATGGCATCACTGAGGTTTTTGGACAAGTAGAGGATTTCTATTTCGAACATTACCAAGCTATTCTCGGTCTTATCAATAGGGATCAACCGAATGCTGTGTTAGCACTGCCAAACGGCATCCAGTTCAGACGCGCTTACGAACAACTTATTTTGGAGCATACACCAGTTGAGACAGAGGATTTTGCCTATCCGCTAAATGTGCCGGGGAAGACGTTTATCTCCGCATTAAATACAGAAATCACAGCATGCTTATACGGTACACTTCCAGACGATTTTCCATCCTTACCTGATGGAACTTTTGAAGCAATGTTTGATTATAGTGAAATTCAATTGCCACTCATAATTCGCAATCGGCGAGAGGGTGACCGATTTCAACCACATGGCATGCAGGGAACAAAAAAGATTAAAGATTTTTTAATGGATGCAAAAGTGCCGCGTTGTGAACGCAATCGTATCCCAATGGTCGTATGTGGTGATGAAATTTTATGGGTCATCGGGTTTACCACCAATGAGAAGTTCAAAATCCGACCCCAAACACGGAGGTGTCTTCACTTACATTATGGAAAAGACGAAACCGTTTCCTAAATCTGTTCTGATTTCTGAATCACAGATTCGGAAGCGTATTCAGGAACTCGGTAAGCAAATATCTAAGGACTATGAAAATCAAGAACTTGTCCTTGTCTGCGTACTGAGAGGTGCAACGTTGTTTTTCGCGGACCTCGCTCGTGAAATATCTTTACCACTTCGCTTTGAATTCTTGCAGACTTCAAGTTACCATAATAGTACAGAGTCATCTAAAGAAATACAGTTTATCCGGACAGGGAGCGATTATGTAAAACATAGACATGTCCTTATTGTAGAGGATATTATTGACACCGGACGCACCTTAAAGTTTCTTGTGGAACATCTCGGTTCATTAAACCCAAAGTCTATTAAAATCTGTGCCCTTCTGGATAAGCCATCTCGACGCGAAGTTTTTGTTCCGGTTGATTATTCAGGTTTTGAAATTCCGAACGTTTTTGTCGTCGGATATGGACTTGATCACGGACAATTGTATCGAAATTTACCATACATTGCTGTCTTGGAGAACAATCAGTATTGATTAAAATTTCAAATTACTTCGGAAACTATTGGAATTCGCAATAATTAAGCATTTTTTTCTTGACAATTAATTTTATTTTTTGATACAATAATTAAAGTATGCATATTTTTAGTCTAAAGGAGATTTTTGATGCGTAAATTCGTTTCGCTTTCAATTTGCGTAGTAATATTGATAGCAGCGTTAGTGTATTTTACACAAGCACAACAGTTAGGAGAAAAAGCGCAACTTGGACGTGAACTTTTTCATGACCCAACTTTTAAGGGGACTATAAGCCCCAAAGTAGCAACTGGACTTTCTTGTTCAGACTGCCATGCCGATTTTGATGAAGCTGCAGAACCAGACGGTTTAATTCGTGCCGGACATAGCGTCATCGGTGTTCCACAACGTGGTTCAGCAAAAGGTGGAATGATTTCGGGTGCTAATTTCGCGCGAGCTGCCGGTGGTGGTGGTTTCTGTTATGAGCACTTTTTACAAAAGGTCCGCCCCGATAAAGTTAATCCCACTGCAATTCCTGCAGAGCATGCGGAAGCACTTATGGCTTATTTTGAAGCAATTTCGGGAGACAACAAAGGTCCACAGTTTGAAATGGAAATGTTAGATGATGATGCCAAAGTGGCAGCGGGTGAAAAAATTGCTGCGATGCCTGGTGATACGGAAAACGGATGGAAACTTTACGGGCGTGCCTGCGTCGTTTGCCATACAACACCTTTCAAAGGTGGTGTTGGTATTCAGATCATCAGACCCGGCGGTAGATTACCACGTGATATCAACAAAACAACGGTACGCTGGGCTAAAACGATCCGTGGTGGCGGTAGCACACTAATGCCTTTCTACGCCTCTGATATCCTCAGTGACCAAGATATAGCGGATATTGTCGCCTTTCTACGCGAGCAGCTGGAAAGTTCCGCAAGATAACCTATTAACTTGGCATGGATAAACCTATCTTGCCAAGTTAATTATTACTTTACCCATTCTTTGTAACTGTCTTTTCGTTTTATTCGTATTTGTTAATATGCCATTATATTAATAATTACGAATAGTAGGGTTTCCCAAGGTTTTAGGTTACAGTATCGCTTATGCTTTAAACCTAAACCTACTTGTGTAAAGAGACAGAATTTTGGATAGATTAGGACAAAAGTGTCCTAATGTCTTAAATACAAAAAAATGGGTGGAGTCATGCAGACATATAGATTTTTGGTATTGTTTGTTTACATTTTCCTTGTTGGGTTAGGTCTAAATATTTCAGGATGCGGAGGCAGTAACTTAAATAACCCTGTTTCTGACACTGATATGGTGGAAGGGGATATAGTGGAGACTGGTGATGTCATCGTTGAATCAGAGACCTCTGAAGATGTAGGGAACGTAGAGGAAGCAGGTGAACTTGATGTAACAGTCACTGTTACGAAAAAAGCGGTCAAACCGGGAGAACAAGTAGAACTGACGGCTTCAGTTAAAGGGGTTAGAGGAACAAGTGTCGTCCTAAATTGGCTAAACATTACTGAATATGGTGCACTTTCCGCCACCAACGATAATCCAGTAACATGGACAGCCCCCGATACGTTGGGTGAAGTAAATACGCGGGTTGAGGTTTTACAACTCGTTGTGACTGTGATCAGCGAAGTCGTTTCAGTAGGATCCACCGGCATTCAAACTGACACACAAATTCTTTCAGACACGACTGAGATATTATTGAAGGTAACTCGTTAACAACATATCAATTAGAGATAACGAACTACTAAATTAGATTTAGTAGGAACGTAAATCTCGCAAATATACAAATTATTGGACATTTGTCATTTTATTAGTATCCATCTCAAATAAAGCGTACGCAAGGGTCTATTAGACACTATTTATTTTAGTTCATAAAGGTAGGTTCGAGCTAGCATAACCAAATTAGGGATAAAATGAAGAAAAATTATTTTTACATTGTTGTAATTGCTTTATTTACTGTTTTTATTTTAGCACCACGAACATCTTTAGCTATTGAGATACAACATAAAGTCAGAGCAGGGGAAACATTGTCGAGAATCGCAAAAAAATATGGAGTACCCATCAAATCCATTGCTCAAGCCAACAACCTGAAGTCTATAGACCACATACAAACCGGAAAAAAGTTAATCATTCCAATTGATGAGACTAAACTCCAAAATGCAGGGGGACCTGCAGATGGAACTTGGCATATTGTTAAAGACGGGGATACATTATACAATATCGCGCGAAAGCACAATATTGAGGATTGGAAAGATATTCAAAAAATAAATAATATTTCCAATCCGAAACACCTCCAAATTGGGGATGAAATTTTTATTCCGGGTAATGAAAGTGTCGGTTTTAAAAATCCTTTACGAATACCTTTAATTGTAACATCACATTATGGTTATCGCAATCATCCAGTAACCGGTCATTACCGTCTGCACGAAGGTATAGATTTCCGTGCATCAACCGGCACACGAGTTTATGCTTCAAAAACAGGTAAAGTTACTTATGCATCGAGAAAAGGCGGTTACGGCAAAACAGTCTCCATACAACACGAAGATGATTACAGCACATCATACGGACACTTGTCCAGGATTTATGTATCTGTCGGTGATTTCGTCCGACAAGGACAAGTCATCGGTTTAGTCGGAAACACCGGAATTTCAACAGGTCCCCACCTGCATTTTGAAATCAGATACAAAGGCAAAAGTGAAAACCCAGCTCGCCACCTTGATCTCCCGTGAACGAAGATGGTTGTTCGCAGCCATCTTATTCCTCTTATTCATGGGTGTTCCCAGTGGAAAACACATCTTTTCAGATTCGGTCAACAGTCCGCACGAAATTGGAACACATCAACCGAGACCCGCAATTGGAACGCGTGGGCTCGGATTGAGTCGCGCTTTTATTAGCCATGCGGATGATGCAACAAGTCCGCTTTGGAATCCCGCAGGACTCGCATCTCTTGAACGTGGAAATCTAATTTATGATTTCTCACAAGGTGCGGTTTCCCTCGCCTATCCTATTCACCCAATTGGTACTTTTGGCGTAAACATTCTTGATCTCAACGCTTCTGATCGTTTCTTCGTAAACCATACCTCTAACCCTATCGGCACGTTTGAGTATGGTTATAATCAAGCCCTACTTTCGTATGCCAAGAGATTCGGGTCGGTACAATTTGGCGCAAGTACAGGATATAGTCGAGCACCTTATACAAACAGTCTCTGGGCTCCAAATTATGACGTTGGGGCACTGTTAGCACTTTCCCGTCACGCAACCGTAGGAATGCAATTTCGCGATATTAGTGGTGTCACCATTCAAGATAGAAATGGGATAATTTTAAATACATTTGAACCACAATTTGCTTTGGGGACAACACTGATACCCTATCAATTTATTAGATGGCATACCTGCTTTAATGTTACTTCACCCGGTTTTGGGACAAGTCTTGAAGTTGTGAGCGGGCCCCTTTCCGCAAACGTTGGTTCACTTTTTTCCTTTGACACTGGAACCCCTACTCATTCATGGAGTTTAGGAATCGCATTCAAAAATTGGGGTAAGCAAACCTACTATACTTTTTTGAACCAAGATAATCTAAGATATAAGCATCTCCTTGCAATCGGTTTCACTTTTGGTGGAGCAAAACAAATGTCCAGCGAACCTATACCCAGTAGCACACCTGCAAGTGTGTCATCGCAAACTCAGGATAAACCTGACCCTAAAGGTACCGGAACGCCTATTAGCAGTAAACCTGACGATCCGAAACTGAAAAAAATTGAACCTACTGAATATTCTTCAAAAAAGAAGAGTATTCAAATTGCCAAAAAATACAACATCTCTATAGAACTGATGTTAGCTATTATTTATGTAGAATCAAAATTTAATCCTGTGGCAGTGTCAAAAACTGGAGCAGGCGGCTTAATGCAGATGGTGCCCGCAACTGCAAGGGAGTATGGCTTAAAAGTGCCAAGATACTCCAATAAACTTAAGCCAAATTTTGATATAAAAGTAGATGAGCGCTTTGACACCGAGAAAAATCTCAATGCGGGATTGGTCTATTTCAACTACCTTTTAAAGAAATATCTCAATAATTTAACTTTGGCACTCGGGGCATATAATGTCGGCCCCGGCAGAGTGAAAATAAGAGGTCCTCTTCCCAGTAGAGGTAGAAAATACGCTGAGAACGTGCTAAACCGTCGAAACTTATATCGTAACGATCCAAAATTATTGGAAACTGATTTGAAGCGATTAGAAATTATACTGAACAATTAGGAACCAGACATGGACACTATACGATTAGCAATTGTTGGATGTGGCGGTATGGGACACCGACACATGTATGGGTTAGCAGAACTCCATCGGGCAGGTTGGAAACGGTTTGAACTTGTCGGTGCTTGTGACCCGGTTCTTGCCAATGCTGAGTCCCTTGCTGCACAAGCAGAAGAACGTTTCGGCAAAAAACCTGTTGTTGTTGGAAATCTTGAAGAACTGGCTAAAGTCGGTGTAGATGCCGTGGATGTAACAACAACTCCACCGTACCACCACACCGTCGCCGTTGAAACACTTGAACGCGGATGGCACACAATGGTTGAAAAACCGATGGGGTTGACCGTTCGCGCGTGTAACCTAATCCGCCGTGCAGCAGAAAAATCTGATGCTGTGATGAGCGTGGCAGAAAACTATCGACGTGACCCTATTAATCGACTTGCCAAAGCGCTGCTTGATGCGGAAGTCATCGGTAAACCGCGCTTTCTTGTCCATCATGCGATTGGCGGTTCAAACCGAATGCTTATCTCTGTCTGGCGGCATCAAAAAGATCAAAGTGGTGTCCTGCTTGATGTTGGTGTCCACTATGCTGATATAATTGAGTATCTACTCGGTGAGGTTGAAACCGTCTACGCCCAGACCCGACTTCATGAACCGATTCGACACAATCCAGCTGCGGTGAGTGGTGAATCCGGGTCAAATCCCGCTGGCGTTTATACCGAATGGCAACGTAAGATGCCTGCTGAATTTGAGGCGACTGCGGAAGATGCAGCGTATGCAACGTTGACTTTCAAAAACGGAGTCGTCGGACAATATATTGAAGACCACGGCGCGTGGGGGCAAGGTAGTTGGGTCAGACAAATACACGGTTCGCAAGGTTCTATGACTCTTCCCGGAGACCGAAGTGGCGGGGTTATCTCCCTACAAATTGATGGACAAGGAACGATTAACGATGAAAAATTATTAGACCTCGTGCCTGATTTTCGGCTTGATGCCGTTACGACAGACCTGTTCGGTGGTGACCGCCTGTGGCAATATAATTTCCCTTTTTCAGAGACTGATGCAAAGATTATCGCAATTGAGTATGGTGATTTCGCTGAAGCAATTGCTGGTAACCATCCCATTGAGGTAGATGCGTATCAAGGCACTCGTTCCGTTGCCATTTCTTACGCCATGCTTGAATCCGGTGCAACTGGACAAATTGTTCATTTGGACGAAATGCTTGACGAATCCATCAATACTTATCAACGGGAAATTGACGATGGATTAGGCATTTGAAATTCCATAGATGTCAATTTAGTCCGTAGGTCGGGTAGAGCAAAGCGAAACCCATAAGTGTCAATTTAAGGGATAAATCCATTTGGCAGTATTTTCAGTCCCGTAGGGACGATATGTTTATAGATATGAAATGTCCATATGTCTTTAGTCCCGTAGGGACGATATGTGTATCCCAACGACATTATTTTCTACATATCGTCCCTACGGGACTAAAGAGGCGTTGTTCAACGTTTTTCTATAAACATATCGTCCCTACGGGACTGAGATGTGGACAGTCCCAATCATCATGCCTATTCAGATGGGCTTTTAGAACAAGAAATATTTTCTTAAATTGACGCCTATGGGTAGAGCAAAGCGAAACCCGACTTTTTGGTACTATTGTTAGATATTGTTTGCTCTGCCTAACCTGCAATCCTGCAAATCCTATAGTCTTGCGAATCTTGGTTCAGACAAAGGAATCACAAAACACATGGCAAACTTGCAAGGCCTCGGCATCGGACTAATAGGCTTAGGGATAGGACAGCAGCACCTCCTTGGGTATCAACGCAAAAACTTACGAGTCGCCGCGATTTGCGATAAAAACGAAGCACGACTGCATGAGGTTGGAGACAAATTTGACATTGACAAACGGTATACACGTATCATCGATCTGATTGCTGATGCAAACGTGGATATCGTTGACATGGCAGTCCATCCGTGGATACGTTCTCCCATTGTGAATGCCGCAGCACAAGCAGGAAAACACATCTTCTGCCAAAAACCTTTTTCAATGACGATGCCTCAAGCCATTGAAATGGTAGACACCTGTGAGAAGCACAATGTGCAACTCATGATAAACCAAAACTCATGTTTTGTTCCTGGATTTCTCACCATAGAACCCTACATAAACACCGAACACCTCGGTGAAATCTACCACGTTTCCATTACCTGTAACGGATTTTACACTGGCTATCCGGGTAAACATCTTATTCCCGTAATGCAAGTGCATCATATTAGTCTTGTCCATAAATGGTTTGGAGAGTTTGAGAGCGTTTATTGCCAAGCACACGGACATGAACGGTCGGTTGAAGAAGGCGAAACAATGTCTGTTGCACTTTTCAAATGCCGCATCGGAATAAAAGGATTGCTTTCATGTAATTGGTCGTTCCTTGCGAATTCTGGTCACAACCTTCAACATCCGCACGAAGAAATCCGAATTCAAGGTACTAAGGGCGCAGTCTACGGAAACAGCTCTGATATGACTGTTCACCTTACAGAACCTGAGACGCGAGAAATTAAACCCGAAATAGAGGGAACTTGGTTTCCTGATGCATTCGGCAACGCAATGGTTCACTTTATTGAATGCTTGCAAACAGGCAAAAAGCCGCTTACAGATGGACGCAGTAACCTACATATCATCCAAACCGTTTTCGCAATGCACCAATCCGCCCTATCAGACAAGATTGTTATGGTTCACGATATTTCGCTGGATGGTAACTACGATATTAGTCCGTATCCGGTGCATCCCTCCGATGATGTTAGCGTCCTACACTAACCCCAATACACGTATACAGAAAACAACATACCAATAAGCGCGCCGACTGCTGTCAATACCTACAATTTTAGAATAGACGATCCGCTACCAAAGGTGCATCGTTAGTTGAAATATGTATTATAACAGGGAAAATTTGCAAGGAAAGAAAAAGAATTGCAGGGGTGGGATTTGAACCCACGTCCTCCGGGTTATGAGCCCGACGAGCTACCAGACTGCTCTACCCTGCGGCAAGAAATCAATATGGTCGAGGAGGGACTTGAACCCTCACGCCTGTTTATGGGCGATGGATTTTAAGTCCATTGTGTCTACCGATTCCACCACTCGACCTAATGGATAATAGTATAGTATACACGATTACCAAGTATTTGTCAACTTTTTTTCATATTTTTTAAAAACTCTGTAACACTCTTGTGAGAGGGCTTTCTAAGCCCGACTGTTTTCTCTTCTTTTATCGTAGGGTGGTTTTCTGTGCACCATTCCTATTGTTTGAACCAAGATTCTCTGGATTACCGGATTTCCGAGATAGTTGGAGGGTCTGTAACCCTGATTTAGCATAATATCACCACATTTCCCTTGACATTTTCCCAAAATTGACTATCATGCACTTAAAAAAGGAGTGGCGGGTATTTACTGTGAAACCCGAATTGTGTAGTCATGAAAAACGTCAAACTTGCCTCAGGACACGAAATGCCAATGTTAGGATTAGGCACCTGGCAGCTAAAAGGCAGACAGTGTGAACGAATTATCAAAATAGCGATTGAAATGGGATATACCCATATTGATACGGCGTGGATGTACGAAAACCAACGGCAGATTGGAAAAGCACTGCGAGATATTCGTGTTGAACGTGATGATCTATTTATTACAACTAAAATTTGGCATACCCATCTGAAACATGACGATGTATTAAGCCAGTTTGAGGTGTGTATAAATGATTTGCAGATGGATTATGTTGATCTGTTGCTAATCCACTGGCCAAGCGACGCGGTGCCGTTTGAAGAAACTTTTGGTGCTTTCCAAGAAATCTATGACGCGGGCAAAGTCAAGAGCATCGGTATCAGTAATTTTAGTATTGAACAAGTTGACCGTGCGTGTGATGTATCTAAACTGCCAATTTGTACAAATCAGGTTGAATACCATGTCCGCAACAACAAAGAAGCGTTGCGAAGTTATTGCGAAACACAGAACATGCCTATTACTGCTCACAGACCCCTCGCTGTAGGAAATCTTGCGGGAGATACGGAGTTAGCAGAAATCGGTAACAGACACGGAAAAACAGCAGCACAAGTCGCATTGCGATGGCTAATACAGAAAGAAATCGTCGTAATCCCAAAATCCGGTTCAGAACCACATCTACGTGAAAATTTAGACATCTTTGAATGGCAGCTAACAGAAACAGAAATGCAGGCACTTGAAAAATCGTAGGGACACACTGTCTGTTTACGGTAAACTTGAACTATCCCTCTTTTTGTAGGAGCGAGTTCCGAATCGCGACTTCTACCTTCTGTAGGAGCGATCTCCGAATCGCGACCTCTAAACAACAAATTTGTATGAACAAAGCACTACAGACTAATATGAGAAAGGAAACGACATAAACGCATGAAATTTGGGCTGTTTTATGAACACCAAATTCCCCGTCCATGGCACGAAGGCGCTGAACACAAACTTTTTCAAGACGCGTTAGCACAAGTAGAGCTGGCGGATAACCTTGGATTTGACTATATCTGGGAGGTAGAACACCATTTCCTTGAAGAGTATTCACACT
>JAPPMR010000855.1:0-602 GCA_028818995.1 Candidatus Poribacteria bacterium
AGGTTAGGAAACCTCGCCTACCGAGGGACGCAAGTGTTTATTTATGTTGTATTCACCATAACCTTATTTTCTTCATTTTCCAAGTCAGTTTGTAATTCCGGCGCAGCGTCGTTAATTTGAACTTTTTGAAAGGAATAGATATGCAAGACGAACAACAGACAGATTCACAAGACGAACAGCAAACAGAGGAAGAAAAACAATCTATTGAAGATGGTAAATCCATTCGTTTTGTTATTTTGGGAACCCCTTATTCTATTAGACCGACAGAGGAGTTAACCGCTGAGGACATTGACATCTTGATTACTTATGTCAAACAGCGGATAGAAAGTTTTACACAAAAAGGCTATGACCATACACGAATTCCGATCTTGGTCGCTTTTGACATAGCAAATGAGTTGCGGGAGCTGCAGAAATACTACGAATTGCCTATTAACCGTGCCATTGACAAACTAAAAATTGTGCTTGAACCAGAGTAAGTAGATAACTTTCTATAGAAACAGTAGTGGAGTGTCTACCGAAATTTTGCGGGTAAGGTCGCGATTCGGAGATCGCTCCCGCTGAATCATGCGGAATCAGCGTTGATTCACAGAACACCTCTCTTT
>JAPPMR010000855.1:612-10811 GCA_028818995.1 Candidatus Poribacteria bacterium
CCCTCTGCTCCTCCCCCCCCCCTATAACATCCCCACAACCCGCTTACAAAAACACACCCCTTATTTTTCCCGCCCCCCCCCCCACCCCCCCACGGACAATAATATGTTGACAAAGCACTACAATTAAAATTATATTCAACTATCCTATACATATAGTTCCGTATTACTTAAAATATCAAGTTCTCATACACTGCTCTTGCCGAAAACCACCACATGTTAATTTTTTTTGAATTATAAACTAAATTGTGGTAAACTATTATAACACATCTATTGTGGAATCAATATTTTACTCAGTTTACGCATCAATTTTTGGAGGAATTCCATGAAAACCAGAGGTACACTTTCTGTTGCTGCTCTTTTGGTAATAAGTATTGCCGTAATAGGTTGCGGTAAATTAGACCAAGAAGAGTTTGAAATGTGGAAAAATGAACACGTTGCAGAGGTCAATCAATCCAATACAGAAATAAAAGCAAACCTAACGAAGCTTGAAGGGAAGGTTGATCAGAATAATAAGGATACAATGGAGGCTATCTCCAGAGCCAAGGATGAGGCAATTGCCGCATCACAGCAAGGGGATGCTGACAATATCGCTGCCGCCAGGCAGAACACCAAAGAAGAGATCGCCAAAGCTCGCGCTGACTTAACCAAAGATATTAATAGTCAGAGTAAAGAGACTTTGGATTCTGCTAAAGCTGAAGATGCTAAAGCCCAAAAAGCGATTACGGATCTTGCCAATAGTCTGAAGGCACAAGGCATGGATTTGAAGAAAGTCATGGCTCAAGTTGCTTCGATTTTAGAAGATGTTGCCGCGCTTAAAGCAGACGCTGCGTCAGAACCAACACTCTTGGTTACTGTCAATTTCAGCAGCGGACAGACAGGTTTGTCCAGCAAGGCTAAAGAGATGCTTGATGGTATCGTTGGTCAGATTTTGGAAAATCCTGAAGCTGCAATACTTGTTGAAGGACATGCAGACGGCACGCCTGTATTACGTGGCGGTCATCGAAGCAATTGGGATCTGTCTCAATCGCGTGCAAATTCTGTCGTTAAATACCTGAAAGGCAAAGGTATTGATGCTGAAAGGATCACGGCTGTTGGAAAAGCACATACTGATCCGGTTGCTCCGCAGAACACCTCTGCGGGTAGAGCGATGAATCGGCGGGTAGAAGTGATACTCAATCCATCTGGGGCAATGTAGGCTCTCATCTGTTCGTGATTTCCCTTGATTCCGTCCAGTGTCGTTAGGATGTCCTGTCTTTGGGACATCCTATCCTTTTAACATTTTGTGTCTATACTTCCTGAAATTTAGATATTATACCATTTCTAATTGAAAAAGCATCATATCGGATTTCTATGAATATTTTGTAGGTCGGGTAGAAGCGATAGCGAAACCCGACACGTAGTTCATATCACCTCGTGCATGTCGGGTTTCGTAAACTCTACCCGACCTACGGGATAATGTAATATCATCATATAGAAATGGTATTATCTAACCTTTTTTAGCATGGCATGGATGCCTTGAATAAATGCGTTATTTCTCCATTATTCTATTTTCTTTTTCCATTATCACAGGCATTTTATCTGCTGAACCTCTGAATGCACAAGCATCCAGACCCCCATCTATTTTAAACAGTTTTTTCAAACAACATCTACAAACCTCATCACTGCAGTTTGCCCTCTTTTCTTACAAACCAGAATTAGGTGATCTGACAAACTTTCTACAGAGTGTCGGAATACCCAAAGCTCCTGTTGCTATGATGCCAACAGTTTCAGTCGTTCTACAGCACATGCCTGAACTCGATTCTCGGTTGGAAATCGGTTATTGGAAAACTCAGCTTGACACGCCACCACCGGCCTCAATGTCTCTCAAAGCGACACTTACGCCTATCTCATATCAGTTAATCTATCGTCCAGTGCTACTCCATGAATATCTGCCAATTTATTTCGGTGCAGGCATCGGTTTATTAAGAGCGAATTTTGATGGAAATATAGTTGATGTGCTTGCAGAACAAGGTGTCACACTTAATGATAGTGCTTCGACCACAACTGGTTATATTATTGCTGGTATTGAGTTATTTCAATGGCAATCGCAATCCGATGCGCGCGCCACCATAGGAAATAACGCCTCTATCAATTTAGAATTCAAACGAATCCTGAAAACTGTTGAAACCACAGGCACACTGCCACTAAATATAGTTTTAGACGGAACAGCAATTGGAATCGGAGTCAGATCACAGTTTTAGTCGTTGTTACGGATGTCCTTCAAACAACAAGCAGCCCGCATTCTTCCCCTTTTAGTTTTCATTGTGTTCGGAGGTATCCTCGGACGCTATTCAGAAACACCACTTGCTGTTCTCTGTTTATTGGTGGCAACAGGAGCGTTTGTATTCATCGGGATGGAATTAGCGCTCTATGTGCTGTTAATCTGCTTGCCTTTTTCTTTTCGCTACATAATCCCTCAACTTCTTGAAATTCAGACTCCAACCGAACCGCTGTTAGGCATGCTCAGTGCTGTTTACTGGATAAAAAAGATTGTAGACTACGCGCTGGGAAAGCGAAAACGCATCCCGACCTTTCCATTTTTATTGCCTATTTGTGCTTTTATATTTGTCACATTCCTATCTGCAGTCAATACCCCTGACCTATTTGGCACTTTAAAGGGGGCGTTTCGCGCTTCTACCTACATCATGTTCAGCTTGGTGATATATGATGTAGTCCAGAATTACCGAAGTTTGAAACGGTTATTTATCGCTTCCTTTCCGAGCGCAGCGATTGCCGTTATTTGGACGGTAATTGTACTCATTTCTCATATTGATGAATGGCAGTGGACAAGCGCGTTTCAGAACTCTCCGTTTACCAACTATTCAGTTTACGGCTCATTCACTGCGATCTTCTTCTTAATCTGTCTGAGTCGTCTACTATTCGATAATCAACAATATGATCGTGTAATGTGGATAGGATGGTTCGCCTGCTTCGGATTGGGGTTGATTATGTGTTTTTCACGGGGCGTATGGTTATCAGTAATCGTTGCAGTTGGATTCATGCTAATGCAATTGGGTAAAGGTGTAACACAGAAAAAGATTCTGTTTGTTGGTGCTGTATGCCTTGTCTTATTGGTATGTTTAAGCTTGCCCGGTGTTTACAGTGCTGTTGAGGAACGTATTTCGTCTACAGTAGATGTTAACTACGCATCCAACCGAGCACGCCTCATGCGATGGGGACAAGCCGTTACAATGTTCCTTGAAAGCCCTATTTTGGGAAAAGGGTACGGTGCATTTGCGATGCTCTACGAGGAGGATGTTTCGCTTGTAGGTAGTTATGTAGCACAGTTTCAGTTGGGAGCGCACAGTGAATATCTTCAGGTAATGTCTGAATTGGGAGTTGTCGGTTTAGTAGTATGGATATGGCTCAATTTTGCGTTTCTACAATACGGTTTTCGTGCGATCAAAAGGATTGAAGATAGTTTTTACCGCTCCATTATTATTGGTCTGATGGCAGCCGAAATCTCGTTGATGGTGCATTTCGTTGTGAATAACTTGCTGAATGGTGATGCTATCGGCGTGCCGTTTTGGGGCATTTACGGTTTATTGCCGGCTGTTGTGCAAATTGCGGAACGGGAAAAGGATATTACACCACAAGAGTTAACATAGGTTACTACGTTGTATATCAGCGACTTCTCTTATTTTTAGGTTCGGTGGCAAGGTATTTCAGATTTTCTTTTATGTTAGATGGATAACGGATCTTCCAGACTTTAACCATATCTGTGGGTTTTCCGTTTGTTGGGTAAACAGGAACAAACGCATCACTTTTTTCACCGCGTAAGAATAGTTTGATAGCAAGACTATTCCAACCAACAGGTGGTAAATAGTAGACGATTTCTCGTTGTGCGTATTCATCAAAATAGTGTAATATACCACCGTTTGCATGTTCTGTGCAAAGGTTTCTTTCAACTTCTTTTTCTTCAGAAACTGCGACATAAGGTAAAGAAACCTCTTTGCCTGTTTTAAGTTCCGCAGTGATTGTAACCGGTTTAGCGAAGTCAATATCAATTGATTTTATAGAAGCACTTTTCTTAACAGGCTCCATTTTGAATTTTGAGAGGTTATCTATTAAAGTGCGTTTTCCCATTATCTCCAAATTAAATCGCCGATCAAGGTTATCATTGCTGCCTACGAACGAGGTTTTGTAAGAATTTAATATGTCAGATTCAATTAGCATCCAATGTGTTACCTTGTGTGTCTTCAGGAATTCCAATGCCTCTACTTCCGATTGCGCGCAAAAAACATGACGGGAATAAAGATGTATCCAGTGTTGGATATAATGGTCTTGGTCGGTGATGGTTTTTACGTTACCGAGGACGTTAAGGATACTACCGTAACTCCAATTTACAGCAACCACAGCATTTTCCGATTCTGGAAGTTCTGTTTTCATCCACTTCAACGCATTTCCGAGCGGACTATTCTGCCCAGGGATGGCGCCACGAAGTTTTGTAGGGGTCAAAATGCCACGTTTCGCAAGAAAATCGGATTCTGGACTGCCTGGGTATTCAAAAAACAGTAGTGCTGATAACAAGGCAACAGTTATGCCGAGTTTTAGTGCTGAACGGAATATCTCCCGTGTTTTAATTTTTTCACTGATGAAATTGGCTATTGAATAGATCGCTATTGCGGCAAAAAAGGCAAACGAGATGCCAACAAAGAAATCGTAACGTTTTGCGTTCCTTGCAAGTCCTACCCATAAGAGAAACCATGCTGCCATTGCAATATAAATGAGTTCATTTTTTATAGGTTTTTCGCGCGTGCAGGCAATGCCAAGTGCTGTGATACATGTAAGTGGTAAGGCAATATTAAAAAGATATTCACACACGGTGAAAGACAGATGGCGTGAAAGCGGCACTACATTTTCAACACCATCTGTAAATAACCGAATGACAGGCAACAATAGGTAAGAGAAAGACACTCTGAAAAATGTTGAAAACGTGATAAGACAGAGTGTTATTGCCAAAACTATCCCTTTTTTACCCCATACCCGTGCACATCCGCCTATTATGCCAAGACTACCGAGCAAAAACACGCCACCATATCGAAAGTACCAGTAATCGTCGGCAGAATCTTCTAATTCTGTCACGGTTTGCATCAGACGGTTGTTACTGAAAGGGACAGTGTTTTGGGTGAAAGAGGATTGCTGGCTGAAAGCGTAACTCATACCGAGAATAAAACATCCCGCACATAACAATAAGGCAACAGTTCGTGCAGAAAGATACTTGTGAGTAAACGGTGCTATAGATTTGTGGTTAATAAGGAAATATCGGAGTGCACGGAGAGCCAATAACACCAGCGGCGGCAGCAGTACCAGTAGTGTTAAATAGGTGGTAAACCCTTCGCCACGCCGATACGCGGGGGAAAACAGATAGAGCCACGGTACAAACAGGAGAATCCAGAGCAGATATTCTGTGAAACGGACCTCTTTTTCTGTTGTGAGGAATCGCCACAATTCTATCGCCAGAATCACAAGACCGAAAACACCGAATCCTTCCCACGAGAGACCGCCGAGAAACATGAAAAAACCCGAAACTGCTGCACCGATAAATCGGTTGCGCTTCACCTCTGTCTGTTCTTTCCAAAGATAGGGGACGACAGCAAGAACGCCAAGAAGCCAACACCAACTGTCCCTATCACTGAAACCAGCGGTACTCCGCTCCACACAGCCGGGCATAATTGCTAAGAGTATTCCAACAATTACGGCAACATGCAACCCAAAGTAGTGATACAGAAATAGGCAAAGCACTCCCATGCCGAGGACAAAGCATATAACAGGCACGAGGAGCTGAACCTGATAGTGAGTAACATTTGGAAAAAACAGTTTTATTAGTTTATAGGTATAAGCGAGGACATAAGGATAAACATTTAGGGACTGCTCTGTATCCCTACCGAGAGGGTACCAGCGATGCATGTCGCGTTTTGGCAGCTGCCCAAACTTTGCAATAATCTCTACTTCCCGTGCATAACGGTAGGCATCAGTGGAAGTGAACTGTCCTTCGGGAATTTTGTGGACTGATCGACTACGAATCCAACCCGCCGCAAGCAGGACAAGAGCGATGAGTATAAATGCCGCAAGATGCTTTAGAATGTTGGAAAGGTTCATAAATCGGCAGGGACAACCTGAATATGTTGAATTAGAGGCAGCGTGCAAGGCATACCAATTATTCCCCGCACGCTGATGTTAAGATGAAAAGATAATGAACACTATCTAAGGTTTGTCTTCTGGTGGTTGTGCGTTGGTTGGCGGTGGAGGACCCTCTCTTGGGACAAAACGTCCATTCTTTTGTGACGGGGCAGATCGTTTACCGTAGATATCTTCAATCTGTCTGGCAAGTTCAGCGTCCTTCTCAACAAGCCTACGGAATCCCTCTGCTGCGCCATACTCTTGTAAGAGTTTCTCTGCGTTCTCAAAACGTGCGGTGCTAAACTGTTCTCGGAGCGTTTTTCCAATACTTTTATCAGAGAAAAGTCCAGGTAATGAAGTAATTAACATTTTCTGGAATTCTGCCTCTAATTGAGCATCGCTCATGTTTGTCAATCTTTCATATTCCTGAACTGCTCGATCAAAGTCTTTCCATTCAGTCTCGGCTGCTCTTTCTGCTTCTGCTGCCTCTCGTGCCAGTGTCGCGCGGTCTGGCGGCAAGGGTTCTTGTGTCCAAGCGCCTTTCCACCCACGCGCGCGTAAATCTTCCTCAAAGCCTTCAGGGAGTGTGACACCTTCAGGCGGCACCCAGTTTTCCGGTGGAAGTTCCCAACTCCGCACCATTTCACGCGTAACATGAGGTGGTTTTTCAGTGAGGACATTGTAGTCTTCATCAAGGTAAATAACTTCCCACCCTTCAGGGTGTTCCCCTCTATAGATAAGATCAAATCGCTGTTTTGTGGTCATTACCTCACCCCACATGTCCACACCGGGGATGCCATCCTCTAAACTTCTGTGTACGTATAAACGGTTCTTCTTTCCTGGAAGAAACACATCAGGTGCGTCATCAAAAAAGAACCCACCACTTACATGAGGATCAGCTGCCTCAGCACTATCTACCTGTTGACTTTCCCAGACCTTCCGCTCAATATATGCACGCTTATAATCCTCAAAATTGTCTTGTGGTGGCACTCCGCGTCGCCCTGAAGCCCATTCTTCTGGATTATCTTCAACACGCACGAGATGGTAGCGGATATCCATCATCCGCGGATAATGCGCTTCTGTTGTGATAGTAACACCCATGTCCAGGAGTTCTTGTATCCATTCTGCACGTGGATATCTTGCCTCCATGGCCTCATTCCTCGGATAGAAACGGTTATGCCATGCATCATAAGTTTCCATAATTGCTTCAGGCGTTTGTGGTCCTTTATGAAGTAATGAACCTTTTCTGGTAGTCAACGGTCCACGCTTCGTAGCAGACGGATCCGGGGGACCGTTAGGGTTATGCGGCATAATTTTTTCAGCAAGTGCCACCGTCTGTAGGTATATCTGTTCACGTATTGAGGCTATTTGTGCTTCGCTAACAGATTTAAATTCAGTCTCTGTCAGATAATGTTTTAAGCTCAATTCAGTTTCTCTCTCAATCCACTTCTCCCATCGGGAATCAAATTTCCGTTGAACTACCAGTTCTTTTTTTTCCACTTGTAATGTGCTTTTATCATCTTCACTGTGATGCCCAGGTTCATTTATACGGTCAACAATATCTACACGATCAGACACCATTTCCCTATTAGTGCCTCTAAAGATGAATAGAATAACGATAATTAACAAAATTAAAAACGGAATTGTGACGTATAATTTTTTAAGTGTCATGGTATTGTTCCTTATATTTATAGTGAATTTTACAATTAACTTTACATTATTGAGTTGTGAATCAACGCTGAATGCGCGTATGGCATTCAGCGGGAGGGAACTCCGATTCCCAACGACTAATAGGTTAAGTCGTGATTCGGAGATCACTCCTACAGAAGAAGTGTAAACTTATTTCAAATTCACTGTAAAATCTGAACATGCTATAATTACTGCGTGGCAGTTTTAAACTTACCACGCAGTAGCATCTTGTTACTGAGTATACCGATACCTTGCAGAATCACTAAAAGAAGACACAGGTCCGAAGTCACCGCATACACCAGAGTCTTTTGCGTCGTACATACCGCCGCCCTTGTATTTACTTCTACCCTGTGTATCTGGTGTTCTCGTTTTCACTGTAGTCTCTTCGGTTGTAGTTGTGCCATCATCGTTAATTATTTCCCTCTCAGTAGTTTGTACTGTAACTGTAAGTTTCGCGTAAATTGCGCCTGCGTCAGTATCTGGTGGTGCATCATTGCCTCTATAGATTATAACATACGCAGAAGCTTCGCCACTTAAGTTCACTGGAATTCCATTCTGTGGCAGCTTGCATGATTGATTTAGCGTTCACAATACCCGGTGATGCATAAGCATTTGCGCCAGATTCGTCGGCAGTAGCTTGCACGCTAAGACTCCAACCTTCGTCAAAGTGCGCTTCATAAAAAGAACCTACTGAAATTATGTCACCTTCAACAGGCGTTTGCAAAATAACGCCGCCAACAGCAAATACTGTTGTGAGAAACAGTGTGATTACAACAACTTTCTTATTCATTCTGAAAATCTCCTTTTGATTTTACTTCCTTGCAATAGCAAGTGAAATTGTAGTAAATAGAGAAATTCTAACTTGCAACCACCCTCTGCTACAATCTAATAGTAGTGCAAGTCAGTATATATTCTCCTATTGTATTTGTCAAACAAAATCAATCCCTACTACCCGCACGGTGCATGGCAGATAGGAACGCTACAGTGTAACAACAAAAGCCGCGGCGTTATGTTCCGTCCGAAACAGAACGCACGGACACAAAAATATCGCAGATATAAACCTCCGATAATACCTTGTGATGTCCAATAATTAACGAATGTGAAATGAGGAGGGTAAATACTGTGAACCGAGAATAAACACGGATACAGAAAACTACATCAATAAACAAAATCTGCTCAGGCCGCTGCAGTAACGACTTTTAAAATGTAGTTTTCGCTGTCGATTTCTCATTTCCAGTCCCTCTATAGAAATATTTAGAGATTTGTCTATCCCATCTATCCCATTATGGATTATATAAAAATACACAATTTTTGTCAAACTTTTTCTTCAAAATATTTTAAATTTAACACAAAAACGAAAATTAGGTATAATCTAACAATCAGAAATTAATCTTACAATGTTCCTAAGACAGTCCAACGTAATACAAATTATGAGGAAAAGCAATGAATATTATCCATATTATTTCAGATACATTTAGACGAGACAACTTAGAAATTTTTGGGGAAAAGGGTTATAGTCCTGCACTCAACGCTTTTGCTGAAAAATGTGTTGTTTTTGACAAAGCCTATGTGTGCAGCTACCCAACCGTGCCGATTCGTGGCGATTTAGTAACCGGAGAAGTAGGGATATGCCGTCGGGGATGGGAACCGCTGCAACGCAACGTACCTGTGATTGCAAACGATCTCACAAAAGCAGGTATTGTGAGCATGATGATTGCCGATACGCCGCACCATCTCAACAACGGCTTCCTTTATAATAGGGGGTTTACAGGATGGAAGTGGATCCGTGGACAAGAAAGCGATCTGTTGGAAACCCACCCTTATGATTTTGACACAGAAGAAGCATTGCGTTATCGTGAACACACGCGCCCGCATCCGAACAAGTTACCCGCAGGCATCTTTAACCATCTCAAAAATAGCGATTCTCGACAGAATGAAGGGGATACCTTTGTTGCACAGACTGTGCAAACCGCATGCGACTGGTTGGAACGCAACTATCAGCATGAAAATTTCTATCTGATGGTAGATACGTTCGACCCGCACGAACCGTGGGATGTGCCAGAGTGGTACATCAGAAGGTTTGACCCCGATGATTACGATGGACCGGAACCTATCTATCCAACCTACGGTCCAAATAATATGAACGAACGCACAACCCAACGTCTCAATGCACTATACCGTGCCGAAGCGTGTCTTGTAGATAATTGGATTGGGCAGTTGCTACGAAAAATTGACTATATGGGACTGATGGAAAACACAATGATCATTTTCATGGCAGACCACGGTTTTCTGTTAGGTGAGCATGGGCTTATTGCTAAAAACCTTGGAATGTATGAGGAGATTGTGCA
>JAPPMR010000421.1 GCA_028818995.1 Candidatus Poribacteria bacterium
TTGGGCATTTACCACACCTGTTCGTCCAACGCTACCCGCTGTCAAAAACAAAGATTGGGCGCGAAATCCAATTGATGCGTTTATCCTTACACGTCTCGAAAAAGAGGGGTTAAAACCTGCCAAAGAGACGGATAGACGAACCCTCATCCGCCGCTTAAGTTTTGACCTTACCGGTTTACCACCAACCCGTGAAGAAATCTACCAATTCCTCGCGGACGATTCACCCGATGCATATCCAAAATTGATTGATACCTTCATGGCAAAGCCTGAATATGGCGAACACATGGCGCGCTTCTGGTTAGATGTAGCACGTTATGGCGATACGCACGGACTGCATTTAGATAACTACCGCGAGATGTGGCCCTACAGGGATTGGGTTATTAAGGCATTCAATAATAAGATGCCGTTCGACCAGTTTACGATTGAGCAGTTGGCAGGTGATCTTTTACCTGAACCGACCGTTGATCAACAGGTAGCCACTGGTTTCAATCGGTGCCACGTCACAACGAGCGAAGGCGGTTCAATTGCCGAAGAATATTACGTGCGATATGCCGTTGACAGAGCGAATACGACTGCCACCGTCTGGATGGGATTAACTGCCGGTTGTGCACAGTGCCACGACCATAAATATGACCCAATTTCACAGAAGGAATACTATCAACTTTATGCCTATTTCAACAATATCACGGAAAATGCGATGGACGGTAACCGCAAGGATTCTCCCCCTGTTGTGAAGTTGCCGACACCAGAACAGAAGGCAGAACTCGCAAAATATGATAGTGAGATCAAAGACTTAGACGCACTGAGCAAAGGACCATTGCCACAGGTTGATGCTGCCCAAACTGCATGGGAAAACAGAATGCCGCGGTGGACACTTATCAAGCCAGATGCTGTCCTTTCACAAGGTGGCGCAATACTTGAAATCCGTGACGATAACTCCGTTTTAGCAAGCGGTATAAATCCTGACAATGAAGTGTATGAAGTTATCGCAAAACTGCCTGCTGGTAAATGGAGTGCTATCCGATTGGAAGGGCTTCCGGACAAATCTTTGCCGGGCAGTGGTATCGGACGCAGTGACAATAGCAATGTAGTTTTAACAGGATTTTCTGTTGACATCGTTCCTCCCGCAATTGCTGACCAAGAGCTTAATGCTGCTAAGGAAGCATCACAGAAGGCAACAGAAGAAGCGAAGGCTGCCGCAGAGGCAAAAGCAGCAGCAGATGCTAAGGCGGCTGAAGAGGCAAAAGCAGCTGAAGAAGCACGGAAAGCAGCAGAAGAAGCTGCGGCAACTGATGGAGCGCAATCCGCTGAAGATGCAGCACCGGAAGAAGCGGAAGACAAACCAGCCGAAGATGCTACAACAGATACCGATGCTGCTGAAGACGCTGCACCTGAAACTGATGCCGCAGAACCTGCTGAAGATGCAGCACCGGAAGAAGCGGAAGACAAACCAGCCGAAGATGCTACAACAGATACTGATGCTGAAGACGCTGCACCTGAAACTGATGAAACGAAAGCCACTGAAGAAACAACTGAAGATGCAGCAGAACCCGCCGAACCTAAAGATCCTTGGACATCCGTTCCCATCGTAAAAGCATGGGCAGACAAGGAGCAGGGAGGTGGTGATTTTGCCATTGTCAATGCCATTGACGATAAGTCTGAAACCGGTTGGGGATTGGAAAGCAATAACAATCGTGGCAACAGTCGGCAAGCGATCTTTCTTGTTGCAAATCCATTTGGCACAGAAGGTGGACTGCTCAGGATTCGCATTAAGCATGAATCTGAGAGTAGCAAGCACCACCTTGGTCGATTCAGACTTGCTGTCACAGATGCACCGACGATCTACCCGATTGGATCCAAAGTATCTATTGGGAACTGGCATTCAGCCGGTCCGTTTACCGCAGAACACGGTAACATTGCTTTCTATAATGTTTATGAGCCGGAAACCAAACCTGTCAATACAAAGGATAAATTCACTCTCGGTTCGCAAGAATTGACGTGGAAAGAGCAGACACACTGGCAGGACAATCAGGTGCATAACGATATCGTCGGTGAAAACAGCGCGACATACCTCTATCGGAACATCACTTCCGAAACCAAGCAGAAAGCGACGCTTTACCTCAGTAGCAACGATGCTTTGAAAGTTTGGGTAAATCAGACAGAGATACTTGCCAGCAATATCCAGCGCGATGCTGCACCAGATACCGAAAAAGTCCAAATCCAGCTTAACCCCGGTAATAATGCCCTGCTGCTAAAAGTTGTCAACTATTCTGGCCCATCAGGTTTCTTCTTCCGTATGGAGTCCGATACACCGATGGTAACAGCCAACATCGTTGACACGATTGCGGTTGAAAGAGGTAAACGCAACGGAGATCAACAGACGCAAATTCGGGAATACTACCGTCGGAATGTTTCAACCGATGAGGAGTTGAAAAAACTCTACGCGGATTTAGCAGATACCCAAAATAAACGGAATTCTCTCAACAATTCACTTACCACAACGCTGGTAATGCAGGAACGATCCGAACCACGCGGCGCTTATGTCCTGGAGCGCGGCGCATATCAGCATCGTGGTGAACAGGTTTATCCACAAACACCCGCAGCACTTCCGGCAATGATAAAGGGTTCACCGCCGAATAGACTTTCACTGGCAAAGTGGTTGCTTTCCCGCAAACATCCGCTTACTGCGCGTGTCACGATTAACCGTTTCTGGCAAAATATCTTCGGAGCCGGTATTGTGAGAACGTCAGAGGACTTCGGCACACAAGGCACACCACCCACGCATCCCGAGCTTCTCGATTGGCTTGCAACCGAATTTGTGGCATCTGGCTGGGACGTGCAAGCAATGCAAAAATTGATGCTCACTTCAGCAACATACCGCCAAAGTGCACAAGTTACGCCTGAAAAATTGGAACGTGATGCCGATAACGTCTTGTTCTCTCGCGCACCAAGATATCGGTTTGATGCCGAAATCGTGCGCGATAACGCCTTAGCTGTTAGCGGGTTATTGTATAAACGTATCGGTGGACCGAGTGTCAAACCGCCTCAACCGGGTGGGCTTTGGAAAGCGGTCGGGTTTACAGGCTCTAATACTGATACCTTTAGGAAAGATACTGGTGCGGACAAGGTGTATCGTAGAAGCCTCTATACGTTCTGGAAACGGACAGCACCTCCTCCGCAGATGAACATCTTGGATGCGCCATCACGTGAGGCTTGCACAATCCGGCGTGAACGCACCAATACACCGATGCAGGCGTTAATGCTGATGAACGACCCGCAGTTCGTTGAAGCGGCACGCTCTTTCGCAGAACGCACGATTAAAGAGGGTGGTCAGACATCAGAGGAGCGGATCGCTTACATTTTTGAGATGGCTACAGCCCGCGAACCGAAACCAGCGGAAGCCGCATTGATACTCGAAACGATGCAGGCGCACGCAGAAGAACTAAAAGCGAATCCGGAAGCAGCCAAAGAACTCGTCGCTGTAGGCGAATCCAAACCTGATGAAAAATTAGATGCAGTCGAAGTTGCCACATGGACAATGATTGCAAATCTGATTCTCAATCTGGACGAAGTTCTGAATAAGGGATAATTATTAAACTTGATGGGCATTACTGAAAAGTGGTGCCCATCTCATCAGATTATGAAATCTCTTTATATGTTGTTTGCAATACCCATAATTTTCTTCGGTTGTTCATCTAATCAAGATGTGGTAATGCCAGATGCTAACTTAGCTGCCGCAGTGCGCAAGGCACTCGGCATAGGTCCAACTGATCCTATCCCACAAAATCAGTTGAAAGCATTAGAGAAACTATATGCTGGCGAAAAAGGCATAAAAGACCTAACAGGATTGGAAAAAGCGACAGGTTTGAAAGTTTTAAATCTTTACAAGAATCAAATTACCAGCATAAAACCTATCGCGGGATTGAAAAAACTAACAGAGTTAATAATCTATGACAATCAGATCAGTGACATCACACCAATCGCTGGACTGACACAACTTACAACGCAACTATACCTCAGTGGAAACCAGATCAGTGACATCACACCACTTGCTAACCTAACACAATTAAAAGAGTTAAACATTGGTAAGAACCAGATCAGTGACATCACACCACTTGCAAACTTAACCCAGTTGACGGAGTTACATCTCTATGGAAACCAGATTAGCGACACCAAGCCACTCAAAACATTGAAGCAGTTAGCAAAACTAAACCTCGGGTATAATCGGATTAGCGATCTTACGCCAATCGCTAACTTAACTCAAATAACAAGTCTATACCTTAGTAATAATCATATCAAGGATCTTACGGAACTTGTAAAATTAACGAATCTTAGATCTTTATTGCTCGGTCATAATCAAATTAGCGACATAAAACCGATCGCGGAATTGTCTCAGTTGGTATACTTGGAGATGCAAAACAATCAGGTTAACGACATCACACCGCTTGCTAACTTAGCGCAATTGACAAACTTACTGCTTGATAGGAATCAAATCAGGGACATTATATCACTTGCAGAATTGACACAGATAAAAGAATTATACCTCAGCGGAAATTATATCAGAGACATTACACCACTTGCTGGATTGACACAATTGACAGACTTATGGATTAAAGACAATCCAATGCAGGATATGGAACCGCTCCAAAAACTTATGAAACAACTTCCGGATTTGGATATAGATATTGGAACACCACCTGCAGAAAACTAAAATGCATATTCACTTTGAAAGGAATATCACCCTATGGAGAATTTGGCTGTAACAATACCGGATACCAACTTATCTGTCGCTGTGCGAGATGCACTCGGTCTGCGCCCAAACGATTCTATTCCGCAAAAGAAGTTAGAAGAATTAGAAAAACTACATGCTGAAGAGAAAGGCATAAAAGACCTAACAGGATTGGAGAAGGCAACGGGTTTAAAAGTTTTAGAGCTTGAGAAGAATCAGATTCGAGACATCACACCTATTGCTGGATTAACGCAACTGACATACTTAGAGTTTTGGGACAACCGAATCAGTGATATTAGACCCCTTTCAGAGTTAACACAGCTCACAAAATTAGGACTCGGTGATAATCAAATCAGTAACATCAAACCTTTGGCAGGGTTAACACAACTCACAGAATTAGGACTTTGGGATAATCATATTACCGACATTACGCCACTGGCTAACTTAACACAGATGCAGTTGTTAAACATCAGACGGAATCAACTTAGCGACATTTTTCCGCTCGCGAATTTGAAACAGATAACGCACTTATGGCTTAGCGGAAATCAAATAAACAACATTACGCCACTGGCTGATTTAAAGCAGTTGACACATTTAGCGTTGGATCAGAATCAAATCCGCGATATTAGTCTTATTGAGAATTGGACGAATCTAAAACGTTTTGCTATAGACAAGAATCGTATTCAGGATATGACACCGCTTCAAAGACTCTTGAAACAGATACCAGATTTAGAATTGGATATAAAAAAATAAAGGTATTTACGGAATGAAAAATGTTTGCTTAATACTTACTATTCTCATAGTTTTCCTCAGTTGTTCATTCACCTATGCTGTGACGATACCGGATGCTAACTTAGCTGCCGCTGTGCGTGAAGCACTCGATTTAGACCCAACGGATCCTATTCCACAAAAGGAATTGGAAGAATTGGAGCATCTGATTATCAGTCAAAAAAGCATAAGTGATTTAACGGGGCTGGAAAAAGCAACAGGATTAACGGTTTTATACCTCGGCAGAAACCGAATCAATGATCTCACGCCACTCACTAAGTTGACGCAGTTGACAGGACTATACCTCCTGTATAACCAAATCAGTGACATCACACCGCTCGCTAAGTTGACGCAGTTGACGAAACTACACCTTGAGGATAACCAAATCAGTGACATCACACCGCTTGCTGAATTAAAGCAGCTTACAGAATTATCACTCTACCGCAATCAAATCAGTGACATCACACCGCTCGCTAAGCTGCTGAAGTTGACAAAACTACATCTCGCGTATAATCCGATCAGTGACATTACGCCGCTCGCCAGTTTGACGCAACTTACAGAGTTATGGCTCAATGACAATCCGATCAGAGACATTTCACCGCTTGCCAATTTGACACAACTTACAGAGTTATGGCTCCATAACAATCAAATCAGTGACATCACACCGCTTGCTGAGTTGGCGAAGTTGACAAAACTACATCTCGCGAATAATCCGATCAGTGACATCACACCGTTTGCTAAGATGACGCAGTTGACAGAACTATACTTTGATAGTAATCAACTTAGTGATCTCACATCGCTTGCTAAGTTGACACAGTTGACATCATTATCTCTTGATCGTAATCAAATCAGTGATATAACACCTCTTGCCAATTTGACACAAATAACGTCCTTACGTCTTAATGATAATCAAGTTAACAATCTCAAACCCCTCGTTGGATTGACGCAATTGACAAAATTATATCTCACCAGAAATCAAGTCAGAGATGTCACACCACTCGCTGGTATGACACAGTTGACAGAGTTAGCACTTGGGGGTAATCAACTTCACGACATATCACATATTGCGGGCTTAACGAATTTGACTCAGCTATGGCTTTGGGGGAGCCATATTTTCGATATTACACCCCTCAAAAATTTAACGAAGTTAAAGGGGTTAAACCTCCATGATACTCAAATTCGTGATATTACAGCTCTTAGTGGTATGACAGACTTGAGGTGGCTACGAATTCATAAGAATGCTATCAACGATATTACACCGCTCGCGAACTTAACACGCTTAACAGGTGCGATGCTTAAGGAAAATCAAATCACAAACCTTAAACCCCTCGCAGGGTTGAAAGAATTGGATAGTTTGCAACTCCAAGAAAACCAAATTAACGATATTTCACCACTCAAAAAATTAACGCAATTAAAAGACTTAAATCTGGGTGGAAACCAAATTAAAGACATTGCACCCATTCAAAATTTACGCAGTTTAACAGCATTTTGGGCATGGAGAAATCAAATTACCGACATCACACCACTATCTGAGTTGACACAAATGCAAAAGTTGTGGCTTTGGGGAAATCAAATCAGTGATCTCACACCACTAACTCATTTGACAGATTTGGAAGAGTTAAGCCTTGGACAAAACCAAATCAGTGATCTGACTCCCATAGCAGAAGCCAAACAGTTAAAACTATTGCATTTTGACAGAAACCAGGTCAAGGATATCAGTCTCATTGAAAAATTTACAAAGTTGACGAGTATATATGTCAGAGAAAATCCAATTCAGGATATGGAACCACTTCATAAACTTTTGGAACAAAATAATAATTTAGAAGCGGATACTTCAGCTCCAGTGGAACTAAATATTCAACCACCACCTGCGAATAAGTAAAGCATAGCAATGTCAATAAAAAGCAGCAGACATTGCAAAAGGAGATAATCAATGGACCCGGTTAAAGAATATTTGAAACTTGAAACGCGCCGCCAATTCTTTGGTAAATGTGCGATGGGACTCGGCGGTGCAGCCCTCGCCTCAATGCTACCGAGTAGTATTGTCCAAGCCCTCGAACAGCAAGCAGGAACGCGAGTCGGCGGGTTGCCTGAACTGCCACACTTTGCACCCAAGGCAAAACGGGCTATCTATCTATTTATGTCTGGTGCCCCCTCGCAAATGGATCTGTTTGACTATAAACCGAAGATGGGGGAATGGTTTGATAAAGACCTACCAGAGACCGTTCGGATGGGACAACGTCTCACAACGATGACCTCCGGACAATCCCGTTTTCCAATCGCACCTTCTATCTTTGAGTTCAAACAGCATGACAACGGCAGCGATGGTGCATGGCTTAGCGAATTGTTACCACATACCGCAACTATGGTAAAAGACATTGCTATCGTCAAAAGCGTCCATACCGATGCGATTAACCACGACCCAGCTATCACCTTTGTGTGTACCGGCGATGAAACGCCCGGAAAACCGAGTCTCGGTGCATGGCTCAGCTATGGGCTTGGCAGTGAGAATCAAAACCTGCCCGCTTTCATTGTGATGAACGCGACATGGAGCGGTCCGAAAGGCGCACAAGCACTCTACAACCGCCTCTGGGGTTCTGGTTTCCTCCCATCAGAACACCAAGGTGTGCTGCTCCGTAGCCAAGGGGATCCAGTGCTGTTCCTCTCAAACCCGAAAGGTATGAGCGAAAAAGCGCGCAAACGGATGCTTGATTCGCTTGTCAAACTCAACGAGGAAATCTATGAAGAAGTCGGCGATCCAGAAACGCATGCGCGTATCTCGCAATATGAAATGGCGTACCGTATGCAGACCTCTGTTCCCGAACTCACGGACTTAAAGCAGGAGTCTGACAAAGTTAAGGAGATGTACGGTCCAGAGGTTGACACACCCGGTACATTTGCCAATTGCTGTATTCTTGCCCGTCGAATGATGGAGCGTGATGTTCGTCTCGTTCAAATCTTCCATCGCGGTTGGGACCAGCACGGAGACTTACCCAAGAACATTCGGAATCAGGCACGCGACATTGACCAACCCGCAACCGCACTTGTCCAAGTCCTGAAGCAACGCGGTATGCTTGATGATACCCTCGTTGTGTGGGGTGGTGAATTCGGACGCACTGTCTATTGTCAAGGTGCACTCAAGAAAGATAACTACGGGCGCGACCATCACCCGAAGTGTTTCACCATGTGGATGGCAGGTGCTGGCATTAAAGGCGGAATCGTCTATGGCGAAACCGATGACTTCAGCTACAACGTCATTAAAGACCCTGTCTCTGTTCGTGACCTAAACGCTACGATACTCAACCAACTTGGTATTGACCATGAACGGCTAACCTTTAAGTTCCAAGGACTTGATCATCGGTTAACCGGGGTTGAGGAAAAAGCGCGGGTTGTTAACGAAATCTTGACATAACCGAAAATTACCACCAATGCGTTTCCTTGATCCTTTGTTATTTTACAGTGTGGTAGGTGCGGTTTCTAACCGCACCGGACTTATCCGAACTCGTTAGCCTTGCTTTCTTGTTTTTTGTGGCGTAAATATAGCCCCAGCGGGGCGACAGGTGTATAGAACACAGTAAACTTCCGTTTTTAGCCCAGCGAGGCGACAGGTGCATATCACTTTTAATAATTTCTTTACATATACAACCTCTGAATGAAGGAGTAGATATCGCAAAGGAGATATACAATGGACCCAATTAGAGAATATCTGCAACTTGAAACACGCCGCCAATTCTTCGGCAAATGTGCGATGGGACTCGGTGGTGCAGCTCTCGCCTCAATGCTACCGAGCAGCATCGTTCGTGCCCTTGAACAGCAAGCAGTGCCACAGACTGGCGGATTACCAGGACTCCCGCACTTTGCACCGAAAGCGAAACGGGCTATCTACCTATTTATGTCCGGTGCACCTTCGCAGATGGATATGTACGACTATAAACCGAAGATGGGGGAATGGTTTGATAAAGACCTACCGGAGACAGTTCGGATGGGGCAACGTCTCACAACGATGACCTCTGGACAGTCCCGTTTTCCAATCGCACCTTCCATCTTTGAGTTTAAAAAGCATGACAACGGCAGCGATGGCGCGTGGGTTAGTGAGTTGCTGCCTCATACCGCGTCTATGGTAAAAGACATTGCTATCATCAAAAGTGTCCATACCGATGCGATTAACCACGACCCTGCTATTACCTTCGTCTGTACGGGCGATGAAACGCCCGGCAAACCGAGCCTCGGCGCATGGCTTAGTTACGGGTTAGGCACTGAAAACAATAATCTGCCCGCTTTTATTGTGATGAACGCAACGTGGACAGGCAGAAAGTCCGCACAAGCACTCTATAACAGACTCTGGGGTGCCGGATTTTTACCCTCTGAGCATCAAGGCGTACTGCTTCGCAGTCAAGGCGATCCTGTCCTGTTCCTCTCAAATCCGAAAGGCATGAGTGAAAAGGGACGCAAACGCATGCTTGACACACTCGTCAAACTCAACGAAGAAATCTACGAAGAAGTTGGTGATCCAGAAACACATGCCCGTATTTCACAATATGAGATGGCATTCCGCATGCAATCCTCTGTCCCAGAACTCACAGACCTCAATCAAGAATCAGACAAAGTCAAAGAGATGTATGGGCCCGATGTCAACAAACCGGGTACATTTGCACACTGCTGTATTCTTGCCCGTAGAATGATGGAGCGTGATGTTCGCCTCGTTCAAATATTCCATCGTGGTTGGGACCAGCATGGCAACCTCCCGAACGACATTCGCAACCAGTGTCGTGACATTGACCAACCCGCAACTGCTCTCGTTCAAGACCTGAAACAACGCGGCATGCTTGACGATACCCTCGTTGTCTGGGGCGGTGAATTCGGACGCACTGTTTACTGTCAAGGTGCGCTCAGGAAGGACAACTACGGACGAGATCATCATCCAAAATGCTTTACGATGTGGATGGCAGGTGCTGGCATAAAAGGCGGGATCGTTTACGGCGAAACCGATGACTTTAGCTACAATGTCATCAAAGACCCTGTTTCTGTCAGGGACCTAAATGCTACCATTCTTAATCAACTCGGTATTGACCATGAACGGCTGACCTTTAAGTTCCAAGGACTTGATCACCGTTTAACTGGCGTAGAGGAAAAAGCGCGGGTTGTCAACGAAATCTTGGCATAACCTAAACATCTACTGATGGACGCGTTTTGTAAGTGGGCCAGTTTCAAAAGTAGAACTGCTGCATATCCATCTTTGTCTAAACACAAAACTTCATAT
>JAPPMR010000303.1:0-1401 GCA_028818995.1 Candidatus Poribacteria bacterium
GTGAAGACAGACTCATCTATGGAAGCAACTGGCCCGTCTCCGAACGTTTCGCGCAGTATAAAGTCGTGCAAAAGATTGTAAACGACTACTTCAGTGCGAAAGGCGATGAAGTTAAGGCAAAGTTCTTCTGGCAAAATGCAAAGGCAGCATATCAGTTAAATGTAGCATAAACTTTCCAGTTTGTGCATCTTCGGTTTAAGCCACCCAACGGATAAACTCAGCCGCAGCCTTCCGTTTCGGTTCCTTAATCTCTGCCGGATAACCGGTATAGAAAAAACCGATGATGTATTCCTGCGATGAATCTATCCCAAGCAACTGATAGGTCTTTTCTTCCATCGTGATTCTGCCAGTGCTCCACTGCATGCCGACACCTGCATCCCACGCAGCGAGTTGGACGTTCTGCATTGCACAACAAGCAGCGGCATAATCTTCACGTTGTCGTTGTTCATCTCCGTCTTGGACACATGACACAGCAATAATCGTTGGCTTAGACATGAATTTTTCGTAAGCCAATTCGCCTATCTTGGCAAGATTCTCTGCATCAACGTGGTCTGGTGTGTCCTCCATCTTGATTTCTCGGTAACGTTGTGCAAGGGTCAACTTTGTTTTTTCACCGATTACGGTGAACCGCCACGGTTCCGTGACATGGTGATTCGGTGCCCATATTCCGTAACTGAAGATTTGTTCAATTACATCGTTCGGTACGGGTTCCTGTTTGAATTTGAAAATGGTTCGTCTTGAAAGTATTGCGTCTTTTACGTCCATGAAATTCTCCTTGTTTGTTCTTTGATTTTAACAGCATCAATTGTTGTGCAAATTACAAGATATATCAGTAAAATACATCTTCAATAATCAGTTCTTAACATTCTTTATAACCCGGTGAAAAGTTTCTATACCCAAAATCTCTGAGTTCCGGACACGACGAAACAACCGTAAGCATACTACCATTTGGGTGTTTCTTCAACCGAGTGAGAGCCGTATAGAATAGAGCACGATCTTTATCACTCGAAATACGGCTGACGAACAAAATAAGATGTCTACCTTCCCATCCCTTGAAACTGTGTAGCGTCGTAGCTTTTATTCTGGCATCTCCCATGTAAAAGGCCAATTTTTTGCGACGGGAATTCTCATATATGCGAATATTCCTATCTTCCTGACCAAATTCTGCATTATCCATATTCTTATCAACAAATGTGTGAAGCACAGATTCTCGTGCCGATAGCGATGTTGAATCACCCACCATGTGCTGAGTACACTTTTCAACAAACGCAAGCCCTAATTCATTATTTTGTGATAGAAAAACAACATCCGATATAGCAGTATCATCTCGTAAGTGTTGCATTTGTAACCGTGCTCCCTGAAAACATGCTTCTGCTACTGATCTACCCGCAGATACTTGAA
>JAPPMR010000303.1:1411-10750 GCA_028818995.1 Candidatus Poribacteria bacterium
TTCATACTCTGGTTCGTCCACCTCAATACCAGAGGGTATAAGAAAATTATTAGTGAAATCCTTCAAAATCGGTTCTATTTCGGGAGGCAAGCGATAACTCGTTTCTAAATTATACCACTGAGAACTAATGTTTGTTCCGGGCAATGGTTGTTCTAGCCAAGTTATATCATTATCATAGATATGCTGTGTCTTGTCAGCAACCAGAAGCATTTCTCCATTTGTGACAACTGCCTTTCGCAGTGTTTGCCACCATAATAGGCTATAATCCTGTCCCTCGTCCACCAAAATAGCATCATAAACTGGTAAACAACTATCTACCAATGGGTCCTCGTAGATTCTTGACACAAGTTTTGCCATGTGTTCATCCAACACGGTTTCTTCTGGAAAACTTCTCCAGAGATGAGAGTATTGGTCTTTGTATCCAGATAATTCACAAATCCATTTACACCAACCGTGAAAGTGTCGAAACTCTACTTTGTGTCTAATAACTTGCGGACGGACTCCCTGCTGTGATGCTATCTCACGTGCTTGTCGTGACACGAGATCGCGAAGATAATTCATTAGCGTGATGTTAAATGTACAAACCAGCACCCTCTTACCCTCACTGGCAAGCACAGATGCACGAGCAGCAAGAGCTTGACTTTTCCCTGATCCTGCCGGTCCTCTAACCTTTCTATAGCGAACTAACTCTTGATCAGTTGTAATCGCTATCGCTCGTTGACGGTTATTTAATTTTAAAGGTTTCCGTTGTTCCTTGCTAAAAGCAGGTTCTTTAAGCCAGCCACGTAGGTCATCTGCAAGATCTTTTGACATCATACGAGATTGCCTTTGCTGTCCCCACTTTTTGTGTTCTGGAAACAGTGCGGCTATATCACCTTCTCCAACAACCCTTTCTAAGCCTGAAAATGGGTATTGATCTGGATATTTTATCATATTTCCATCACGGAAAGGAGCTAGTAAGCTATTAATCGTTTCTTGTGGTATTTGTGTAAAAATGAGACCTGCAGTAATCACTGCTTTTCCGTAACGATCATCGAGGCGCGGACAATAAAGATAAAATATTTCTTCTTCATAAAGTAAAATTTGGTTGATGGGATTTTTGGTTGTTTGATTATTTTGAATTGAATATTGGAGGGTACTCTGCTTCCAATCCTTAATCTCAAATACCGCGATTCCAGCGTAAGGATTGAGAAGAACAAGATCAGGACGTAACCCATTAAGATGAGGTTGTATGTACATCTCCCATTCAAGAGGCAGTTTATCATTGAACAAATTATAGACCATCTCTTCACCATGCGTAAGCGGTGTTGGTAGTCTATCCCACTGATCTTTAGGTGGATCTATAATAATACGTTGTTGCATAAGAAACCCTTATCTATGTTGTGAAAACATCACTACCTAAAATAATATTATTGACCATGTTATGTTTTGAGTTAGCAGGAAAACAAAAATACGCGGAAGGAACCAGTTATTTTGGCATTAGTTCGGTCAGATAATAGTGCTGGGTCAGCAAGCCACCACAACAAAACGTGGGTATCCAATAACAGATTCATTAGTTTTTCCCGCGAAAAGCAGCCATAAACGATTCAGGCAATTCATCAAAATCTTCAGCAATCTTCACTTTACCCTTCCACTGTCCGCCACGACGAGGTTTCTTGTCATCTTGCTTTAAAGGTATAAGTTTAGCAACGGAAGTGCCGTTGCTATCAAATATAATCTCCTCTCCCGCGACAGCTCGCTTGACTAACTGTGCTAAATAATCTTCAGACTGTTCATGTATATCAATATGCATTTGCCTTACCTTTGTCCGTTTGCATAATATTGTACTACATACACCGCAGGAATACAATACATTTAGAATTAGAATATCAACTTATAGTAAATGGCTACGGCACGCGGAGCGTGCCTGCTACCATGTTAATTCCACCCAGTCAACTGCAAGTATTTTGTCCAGAGTGGGTCGCCCCATAGTAGAACAACCACTGCAGCACCAGCAAGGAAGGGGCCATAAGGGATCGGACTTTGCCGACTCTTCTTACCAGTTGCGATAAGCAGCGTCCCGATAACAGCACCACTGAAAGCAGACAACGCTATCACCATAGGCAGCTCGGGCCACGCACCGAGAAACAATCCGATGATCGCCATCAATTTGATGTCTCCACCCCCCATTGCTTTCTTCCGCAGAATCGCGCTCCCCACAAACGCAATTAACCATAACACCAAACCGCCTGCTACAAACCCAATGAGTCGCATCTTTAAATAATCTATATCTTGATTCTGGTATGCTATTGCACACACTATTCCTAACCCAAGTATGAGTCCTACAAGGCTAATCACATTCGGAATGATGTAATGTTGTGCATCAATCACAAAAATAGGTATCAGCACAGACACAAAAATGAGTGCATGTACAAACTCAAGTGTTTTTCCAAATTGGCCGAATTGGTAATACATCACGAGGAATAACATTGCTGTTCCAAGTTCAACTATCGGATAGAGGACAGAAATCTTCGCTTTACAATGCCGACACTTTCCGCGTAAAATCAGATAACTCAAAATCGGGATGTTGTCGTAAAACTTTATTGATTGATTACATTCGGGGCAAAAGGAGCGGCGCGGCGAATAAATAGACATATCTGAGCGGGGAATGCGGTAGATACAGACATTGAGGAAACTGCCAATTGCTAATCCTAATAGAAAAATGAGAATTTGTATCCAAATATCGTCCACAGATTACCACCAGTATTTTTCGCCTTGTGCAGCGTTCGCGTGATAAACCTTGCTAATTTCAGCAATCCCACCTATGCAATATTTTGCTGGTACACGCGGATGATTTTTTGCAATTCCGACTTTATAGTTTTCCTGTATTAGCGCATAGTTCCCACCCCAAGGTGTTTTGGGGACGGATTTCAGATACGTGCCACGCCATCCTTCCACGCCCGGATCGGTTACAAGTTGATCCAAACTTGTTGGATATGTCTGCGTGTGTTTGTAGTATTTCTTAATTGCTGTTGCAAGCACTTCAACGTCTATATCAGCTTGACCGACTTTTCTATGTTCTGCCCAAGGAGGATAAGAAAGCACGCCAATCACAATCACAACTACAAGCAATATAAGAAGTTGAATGCGAGTCATGCCGCTGTTTTTGTGCATATTTTCATTGTGGCTATCAGTTATCAGTTTTGGAGCGTAGGCAGGCACAGATGTCCGCCCTACGACCTAAAGCAATTTAACCTGAATCTGGGCGAGCAATATTGTATTTGTTCATCTTTTTATACAGATTGCTTCTTTCAACTTCCAATACTTCAGCGGTTTTCCGTATGTTCCAATCATTCTCTTTCAAAGCTGCCAGAATACATTCTGCTTCAGCTGAATCTACCATTGTGCTCAGTGGTGTATTCGATTGATAGGCAGCAGCGGTGCCGTATATTTCTGTTTGATCCATTTCGATCGGCAAGACTTCAGCGACATCAGTCGGCAGAATTATCTCTCTATTTACCATAATTAATAAACGTTCAACGATGTTTTTTAATTCACGGATGTTGCCGGGCCAGCCGTAAGATTGGAAAATGGAGTACGCTTCTGAGGCAAAAATTTTCGGGGCAGAAGCCATATTCATTTGCAACCTCTCTGCAAAGTATTTTACAAGTATTGGGATATCTTTTAATCGTTCCCGCAGCGGTGGTACCTCAATAGGCACAATCTTGAGACGATAATACAGGTCCGTTCGAAACTCTCCCCGTTCAATTTCCTGGGGGAGGTCCTTGTTAGTTGCAGCAATAATTCGCACATCAACATTCCGAATCTGCTGGCTGCCGAGTCGTTCAACCTCTCCATATTCAAGCACGCGTAGGACTTTTGCCTGTGCCTTCAAAGTCATATCGCCTATTTCATCAAGGAAAAGTGTGCCGCCATCGGCAAGTTCAAATCGTCCTTGCCGCATAGAATCCGCACCAGTAAACGCGCCGCGTTCATGTCCAAAAAGTTCGCTCTCAACAAGTTCTTCAGGTAAGGCTGCACAGTTTAATGGGATAAAGGGATTGTCAGCCCTTTTGCTATGTCTATGGATTGCATTCGCAACGAGCTGCTTACCAGTCCCGTTTTCACCAGAGATAAGAACACCAAGATCGCTTGCAGCGACCTGACGAATTTCGGCGCGAAGTTTGAAAATGGCATCACTCTCACCTACCATTTCGTCATCAATAACAATTTGCGACTTGAGAATCTCATTTTCTTTTGCTAAGCGCGAGAGTTCTAAAAACGGTTCGATATTAGATAGAATTTTATCCATACTCACCGGCTTTGTGACATAACGTCTTGCACCAAGTTCCATCGTCTTAGCGGCGATTTCAACATCTTGTTGTGCAGACATCATCACAACATTGAGTTGTGGGTGTTGTTCAAGTAATTTTCTCAACGTTTCAACACCATCTATGCCGTTTTCCATCATAATATCTAACAGCACAAGATCAATGTCTTCAGATATACAAAGTTGTAACGCTTCTTCACCACTCGCGGCAGTTAAGGTATTGTAACCTTTAATGCTTAGACCTTGGGAAAGCATTTTTAGAATGTTCTTTTCGTCATCTACAATAAGAATCGTATTCATATCTCTTCGCCTCTAAACCGGGGTAGTTATAAGTTATCAATCTGCCAACTATCTTACACGTCATTTATTGGTTCGGTTCCATGCGGTATCAGCCCTGGTGGACTCTCGGTGAGGTATGATGCTTCATTAAAGGTTATCCGTATCGTTGTTCCAATATTTTCTTCCGATTCAACTGCTATCTCTCCACCATGAACGGTGATAATACGGCGGACAATTGCCATACCGAGGCCGGTCCCATAAGACTTAGTGGTATAGTCCGGAGCAAAAAGATTATGTTGGGTCTCTTCAGACATGCCGTGTCCGGTATCTTGCACTTCAAGCGAGATGTGCCTGCCTTTTTCAAATGGTGCAGATGAAGTTCTAAGGCTTAGCGTTCCACCGTCCGGCATCGCTTCAATTGCATTTTTAACAAGATTTCCCACTGCCCGTTCCATCTGTTCTTGGTCTAACGAGAGGGGTGGAAGTGGACTCAACTGTTTTTCAATCTTAATACTTTGCGCTTGAGACAACTCCATATATAATTTTGAAACAGCATTTACAATATCGTTCAAATTAACTGGATGTCGGTCAGGCACGGGTAACCGTGCATACTGGTGAAACTCATCTATTAGTCCACGTATACGGTCAACTTCTTCAATAATTGTCTCAGTGCATTCACCAAAGATTTTTTCAAAAACTTCCGGTTGATCTTTTGCAGCTTGCAAGTTCTCAACGGAGAGTCGAATTGGAAATAGCGGATTTTTAACTTCATGGGCAAGCTGACGTGCAACATCACGCCACACGGCGATTCTTTCTGCTGCCCGATGCTCATCTAAACTTCGCTTCAACTCAAGTGCCATTTGATTAAATCCGTCAGCGAGTGCGCCGACTTCGCCCTTAGATTGAACTGCTATCTGATAAGTTAAGTTCCCCGCACCTATCTCATTTACCCCTTGCTGCAGTTGTGCAATAGGTCGGGTGATTCGTCGGCTTACGAGATAACTGCTGCAGTATACCAGGGCAGCCCCGCCACCAATGCTCCATAACAAAATTACTCTCATCTGATTTTGCCACTGGATACGATACTGATGCGAATAGGCAATAATTAATTCAACAAAAGGTGATCGATGCGTATCCGAAAAAGGAGTGCTTAGGATGTCAGCACGGACAACTGTAAAAGTGGGCGTGAGCAAAACTTCATCTGATGCTTCGGTGGCATCCGGCTGCTGAAGCCCTTTCAAAGTGACTACCAGATCCTCAACAGGTTTCCCTTCTGCCTCATTCGCTTGCATCTGCTGTTCCCATTCTGCTTTCAGGGTTGGTGTACGGTACGCAATATTGTTTAAAGGTATCCACTCCTCCTGTTCATTCATTCTTTTCACCAGAAAAATCGGATGTTCTGCCGGTTGAGTGAGCATAGCACCTACTAACCATTTTTGGAGAGACTTGCCCCCTGTGACAAATCCCCAATCTAACCATTGCGTAACTTCAACAACTAACTGAGGCTCCTCATCAGTTTCAATGATTCTTTCGCTGATTGTGCCTTTTCCCTTTCTGAATGCTGCATCTTCTTTCGCATTTGCTATATCAATATCTTTACTCCCGATACGCGGTTCGTCTGTCCGCTTACTTAGCACCAATATCCCTTCAGTGTTACCACATTCAAAAACATCAAAATTCGCTGCGGGAAAGACTCTAATACCTCCTCTCTCTGCTCTTCCTACGGCACTACGTACATCTTGATTTTCACCTTTTGCTTCTACCTCTTTTCGCACTGTATCAACAAACTGCACATACATACTCGAAATAATTGAACTTAAGGTGAATACATCTTCATCAAGTTGCGCATTAAAAGCACGATCAATCAGAAAACTGGCAATTCCAAAGATAACGGCAAACATCAGTAGGAATACCAGACTATAAGTAAAAAAAATTTTGTTCTGGAGACGTAGTGTGGATAATTTGTTGAGAACTTTATGAACATATCTCATAAATTTGACCCTGTTGGATTTCACACCGTTCAAAACAACTGACCAAATTCAACCAAATAATTGGCTTTAAACTCAGCTAACGCCTTTTCATTTCACGTGCGATTTGTTCGGTGCGCTGTTTATATCCCTCAACAGCCGATTGATGGTAGGTTAATTCTTCCGAAAGCATCAAAATACCATCGGTAAGATGAAGCTCTTGTAATTTGCCTTTTATAGCGACGGTATCCATTAGCGTCCGTATCAATTGACACACATTGCTAATATCCCGACTGGGCAATGTTAGCGTAACATTCGGAATATCTTTATCGGTAAAATCCATCTCTGTTCCACGATAGGAAGCAGTCTGGCTGTCGTTCATTGAAAGCCCTTCAAACGCTTCTAATCCATCGTCTTCATTTCCACCGGGGATTGCTAAATCCGAACCGAGATCCTCCCAATGGATAAAAACAACTGCCTTATCCCTCGGTCCAGCAAGGATACCGTTGAGGATAGAGTGGTTACTCGTAGGACCTTTCGCAGCAATCACGTTAGACCCAATACCGCGTTCCTGAATCGATTCAGTATAGAGTTGAACAAACCATTCACCAAGACGACTATTGTCAGCGTAATTATAGAAAACAATACTACCTGCACCGTAATATTTCTCAACGGAATCAAGCCATAGTGCGAGATGGTATGCAGTGTTATTGGGATGTACATAAGGCAGCTGAAAGCTCTTATCCGCGCGTTGAACACCATCAATCGCAGCGTTTATCCTATCCTCCGGATTCTCCTCAATTCCTGCCGTCATCGCCAAAAAGAATAAACCGACAGGGGAAAAAGCAGAAAAACGACCACCAACACCTTCGGGAACAGGAAGAATACCGTAGAACGCAGATTCTTGATGAAATTGATAGAGCAGGCTTTTTTCAGTCAAGCCAGTGGTTGCGATAATCTGGTTTCGCCACTCTCCGAATTCTTGCTGAAGCCTATCCCGAATTATCATTAGCGTCGCGAGGGTTTCACCTGTTTTCCCTGATTTGCTGATGACATTGAAAAGTGTTTTGCGTAACAAGTTGCGCGACTTCAACATCTCAAGTAATGCTTTAAGCCGAACTGGATCAAAGGTATCACCTGTAAAGTAAATCTCTGGTGCACTACCCCGCTCGGAAGTTGACAACAAATTATGGTACGGATGATTGGCGATTTCGTGGAATACGCGGGCACTCAAATCGGACCCACCAATCCCAACAGTTACAAAAGCAGAGAAATCGTTTCTTGCTTTGGTAGACAGGGCAAGGACTTGCTGGATATGTTCTGTTTGTAGATGGCTGCGAGTCCATGCACGTAGATTTTGTTCTAAGGCAGAAAGCGGTGCGTCTACTTCCGCTTTGAACAGTGCTTGAATATCTTCCAAACGCGCATCAACCAATATATCTTCATCTTGATCCTCTGTATCCGCACAAACGACCATTTTGAGTCTCAAGCCTGAATCGCTTCCCAATTCTATCTGTTTTATCCTTGAATCCATTTATATTGTTCTTTATTACCTCCAATAATCCAATTTCTTTAAAGTAAAATCCCAAATATGTGAATGCCTTCTTGTAGGTGCGGTTTGGAACGCGCCTACAAATATCTATCTTATAGTGGATTTTAGATTTAACTTGACGGTTTGATTTGTGAATCAACGCCAAATGCGCTTTTGGCATTCGGCGGGGAACTCCGAGGAATGCCAAAATGGCATTCATACCGTTGATTTGGATTCCCGACTATCAAAGCATTCGTCGCGATTCGGAGATCGCTCCTACAGAAGATGTGTCAACGTATTTTATAATTCACTATATCTTCAGCTTTGCCCAAGTAGTGGTGAGTTTGCCGTGCGCTTCCACTTCAAGCGTATCTGGCAACAACTTCTTAATCTCCGCCTGACTAAGAACAGCAGCATAGATCCGTGAATCTTCAATGTGAACGTCAAGATCGCCGGGACCTCCACCTAAACCACCGTGGCGTTTACCCCAAATAGCCTCAGCATCGTTTGTAGCAAAAGGCACAAATTTACCAAATGTGTAGTCACCGATTTTGTCCCCGTTCCGGTATAGTTTCACGTGTGCAGTGCCGTTATCATTTTCATACGAAATTGCCATCATAATCAACTCCCCCGTTTTCTTTTCCTCAAAACCGGGTTCAGGGTCTTGGGTGCGGTGAAACCATCCGCTCCCTGCCATCCAACGACGATTCTGACGTTCTCCAAAAACAATTGCGTCAAATGTAGGATCAGATAGGCGGTCGATGGTTAATATTGAGCCTTTCTGTACGTCAAGATTATCCATGATAGCCCACGACACCAGCGTTTTTTCTTCAATATCTGGTCCATCATAGCCACTCGCGATTGCCCATTTGCCGGGGTCAACATTCAATTGTCCATCCTTAATTTCAGCACCCATGAGGGTAATATCAGCAAAGTTACCGGTTATATCTTCCAGTTCAACACCTTTCTCAAACGTCCAATGTCCTACGAGATTTTCTGCTTGCTCGCCTTGCCCAAACCCTAACACAGTAAAGTTAAACAAGAGAACAGCACAGAAATAGAAGTGAAAGTATTTCAAGTGATTCATGGTTGTCTCCTCAATTGTCAATTCGGGTTAAGATTTCCAAACCTATTGAAATTCAAGTTTAGACTCAATAATCACATCTTCCTTTTAGACCCTTCCATATTTATCGTCAAGTCGGACAATGTCTTCCTCATCAAAATGTCCAAAAGCGATTTCAAGTATCCTATAA
>JAPPMR010000286.1 GCA_028818995.1 Candidatus Poribacteria bacterium
AAAGGTTGCAAGGTAAATGGACACATCGTGTTGCAGAACGGATGTGTTATCTAACCGCACATTTTGACTATAGAGCAGCAGCGAAAGAGTTGTCTTTTTTGGGATAGAAGTGAGCCATACGACATTGCATCAGAAATAGATACGGTAAATTTGACAAAATATACAATTTAATGTCATAATTCTGATACCTTGATAACAAAGATTGAGATTCGGTTTACCACTTTTACATTTAACTGACTTCGGTGCAACAACATTCTTGCATGCACTGGAGGGAGGGAATGAAATGGACGCTAATGAATCACCGACTACGGAAACCTATCGCGCACCGGCTTTTGCTGATTTCAATCCTGAACACTCAGCACCTGGTGCCACACCAGAACGTTTAGACCACTTGAAGGAACACGGTTTTGTTATTATCAACGACTTTGTTGATAACCCTTGGATTCCGATCCTGCGAGAAGCAGGACGACGTGTTACGGAGGCATGTGCCCCTGAAAACAAGTATGATGTAATTGACTGTTCAAAGGGGTATGTCCACCGTACAGGACAAGAACAACCGTGGGCAATTCGTGGAATTATTCATCCGGCTTTTGGAGAACCCAGTTTCTCGGAATTCCACGGTTCAACAGATTTCTTAGACTTCGTTGCTTCTTGGTGTGGCGGGCTTCAACCTGAAGACCTCACATTCAGAGGAACTCTCCTGTGGGCAAATCCACGCACGCACGAAAATAAACTCGGTTGGCACAGAGACGTGACATGGTGGGGGACAGGAAAGAGTTACTTTGCCCAACGGGAAGTGCGAGGCGATGGCCCTGAAGCATATTCCGAAGAGGTAGAAAGAATTCGCTGGAAAGAAATCCGTGAAAACAACGCGAAGAATATCAAAGAGCGAAATGGGGTGAGCATGTTCTTAGCACTCGCAGACGACGAATGCCACGAACTTGTTCCCGGTAGCCATGATCGATGGCGGACTCCTTTTGAGCATGATGTACTCTTGCCGAAATCGATGAAAGATCAAGGTGTTCCGTATACACCCAGTTGGAACGGTAGCGACCCGTTGCCCGATCAAGTCGCGATTCGACTGCAGGCAGGGGAAGCACTCATCCGTAATGGTGCTACCATCCATACGGGGCATACCGTCCCTGAACGGGAACGGAACACATTGTCAATCGGTTGGTCAAAATGGTCGGGTGAACCCACCGAAGAACCTTCAGTGGCAGACGTGCGACACGCATGGCAACTTGATCCTGCTGTGAGAGAAGCACTACCACATGAATGGATGAAAACCACATGGGACCGCTGGGCAGCAACCCAAAAACTTGGTGACACGCTTGAAGATCGATATACTGGATTTGATATTAATCATATCAAGTCTGGAATGGTCCTTGGATGGCGTGGAGAGTTGGAACGTCAAGCTGCAGCAGAGGGCGAAGCTGAAAATTCTTCCTAAACTGTGGATGGCAAACAACTTAATCAGTCCGTAGGTTGGGTAGAGCGCAAGTGAAACCCATAGCCGTCAATTTAAGGATATACCCTATTGTTGGAGTGAATCAACGCCAAATCGTGCGGAATACACTTTTGGGCATTCCGCACGATTTGGTTTCGCTCTTGCTCAACCCAACCTACAATTTGTTTATAACCGATTCATAAACATCAAGCTGTTTTTTCCCAATGTTCCGCCAATCGTAATCTTGTTCTACTCGCGTGCGCCCTTTTTCACCAATCTTTTGGCGCAGCGATGGGGCTGTGAGCAATTGAGTGACTGCCTCCGCAAATGCTTTCGGTTCATCAGCAATAAATATCTCCTCACCGTCTCGGAGAGCCAACCCTTCAGCACCAACTGTCGTAGAGACAACCGCCTTTCCCATTGCCATCGCTTCAAGTATTTTTAGGCGCGTTCCACTCCCAATACGTAAAGGGACGACGAAAACTGTTGCTTCTGCAAAATACGGTTTGATCTCAGGAACGCGTCCTGTGACAACAACACCTTCTCTATCCCCTAACTTTTGCACACGCGCTGAGGGATTCCCCCCAACAATCGAAAATTTGGTATCAGGCACACTGTTCTGAATCTGCGGCAACACCTCTTCAACAAAAAATGAAACCGCATCTTCGTTCGGATACCAATCCATGCTGCCGATATAGATTAGGTGTGCCGGTGCTTCAGATGTGAAATCTGGGTGGTAATGCGCAACATCCACTCCATTTGGAATTACCTTAACAGCCTCTTCAGCACAGTGTTGTTGAAAGACAGCAGCATCAATATCAGACGTACACGTGACAGCATCAAACTGAGGACTTATCACACGCTCATAACGTTGAAATGCGATCTGTTGAGTCCAATAAGCAAACTTATAGAACAGATTAGAAGTCTCGCCTTGTAACCTGCGCCAAATAGCGGAATCAACGTTTTGTTGTGACAGCACACGGGGTAGGTCTGTTTCTGAATAGAATTGAGCAATATGAAACATCTCATAATGAACGAGGTCAAAGGTTTCTGCTGACAACAATTCCCTTAATTTTTCACGATAAGCAGGAACATTGTAACGGGCGACAGTGATAGGTTGTCTTTTGAAAAATGCGGAGAAGAGTGTTTTGAATGAAATACGTGGAAGCATCGACGAATTTGGGACAAGGTGAACTTTAATGCCTAAGTTTTGGATGTGTGTAATACTCTCGGCATCTGTCGGCTGCGTTTCAAGGGCAAGTAGCGTCACATCATTTTTTTGGGCAATCTGTTTGAGGAGGTTGAATACACGAATACGCCCACCGTCTGTGAGGGGATACGGCACGGTAGGAGATAGAAAAAGTATTTTCATTTTTTCAGACGATTATAGTAAACTTTAGAATTAACGGGACATTTTGAGACGTAGGAGAGAACTCCGATTCCCGACTATAACCGGTCGCGATTCGGAGATCGCTCCTACAGAAAATGTGTATTTTATTTCAAAGTGCACTATTATTCACGGCGAATACAATAATAATAATAATGGCTTCTTGCTCTGTAGTAAGTGTTTAGTCTGTTCGTGAACACAGAACCGCAAAACACATTAAGGAAGTTCAGCATTTGGGACTTGATTCGGTTGCTTGGAAATCCCGACCTTATCTTTTAATGTATCAAGGAATGCGCTTAATTTTACCTTAAGTTGCTGGCGGGAACTGAGTGTTGGTTCGGGTGGCAAGAAAATAGTGCCGCGTTCACGCTGTACCCACCCTTTGATACTGTCATTGACTCCGAGAAGAAGCCATCTACTTTCAAGATCAAGGTAGACTTTTAACCGACCATCCTCATTTTGGATATTATATTTTTGTGAACCATCGGTAACTCCCCAACTGATACCCTCTTCACGCGCCGTCAACTTAGCATTCCGCGACAACGGAATTCTCTGAAGCACAAATCCGTCGCGCAAGTCATTAGAAAAGTCTCCTTCGGTTAAGGCAGTTATGGCTGCTAAATCAACATTAAACAGAAATGTATGAATAGGATATTTAGATTGTTGAAATACATCCAGTTTCTTTTTAGCATTTCTAATTTCATACACCTGCAAAGACTGATTATCTTTTATCAACCACTGTTTTCCTATCTTTTCAATAGAGAGTACTACATCTGGAGAGAGCGTGGTCTTATTATTCTCAAATGCTTCCTGCAAATTAGGCAGATAGATGTCAAGCGTATTCTTATTTTTTTGGACGGTAAAACCTGCCCCAGTACTGTCCGTAAGAAACCAATCTTTACCGCTTATCAATACCTTTATTTTTGGTGATCTTGAATTTAAGCGAATTTCTGCCTCTGAATCTGCGAACATTTTTTGCCAATTAAATACGGTTTTTAATTCATTGTCTAATAGTTCAGCACTATATAGCGCCCGTTGTCCCAGAGGGACACTAAATAACAATTCATTTGAAAGTAGACCACTGTTTAAATTACTAATATATATTTGGTCAATACTAAAACGGTAGACATCTTTTGTATATACAATGGGTTTTGAGTTGACGGTAGGTCTATCGCGTAATGCTGTGCGCGTGTGGACTTGTAACTTCGGTGGGTCTGGCTTTGCAACAGGAGGAGCTTGTAGAATATAAACACAGAAGCAGAAACCGATCATTATGATAATAACTAAAAATATACTCAGACGTTTAAGAAATGATTTCATGGCTGAATGTTTCACCTCCACCTTAATTTCGGATAATACAACTACTTGTTATTTTAAACTGATATTAGCAAAATTTAGTTGACATTAAATTATCCTCTGTACACAATTATTGCATAATGTCCGATTCACTCATGACTCCTCATTCAGTTACCTTGTTTTACTATAGTTTACACGTATAGAAAAAATATGCAAGACTTAAATCCGTTAGCAATTGAATTAAATGAACAAATTCGTAGCACTGTTCCAGAAGTTTACAAACTACTCTCAGAATTAGGGAAACGTATCTACCTACCAAAAGGTATCTTAAGTCAAAGCGCTGAAGCAAATGCAAAAGCGGATCGTTTCAATGCGACACGCGCAGTCGCATTGGAAAACAATGAGATAATGCATTTAAACGTTTCTCACCAATTAGTGCCTGAACTTTCTCCTGAGAGTATTTTCGGGTACGCGCCGATACTCGGTAATATCGAATTACGAGAGATATGGCGAACTCACCTTCGCACTGAAAACCCTTTACTTGCCGAAGCAACGTTTAGCCTCCCTATTGTGACAAACGGTATGACGCATGGCTTCAGTCTGCTTGCAGATCTCTTTGTCAATAAGGGTGATACACTCATTCTTCCAGATAAAATTTGGGGAAATTATAGACTCATCTTTCAGACGAAGGCAAGAGCAGATGTCCAAACCTATCCGTTCTTTAACACTGAGAAAGGTTTTGATCTCATCGGATTTAAAAAGGCACTCTCAAAGATTTCTGCTGATAAGTTGTTGATTCTCCTAAATTTTCCGCACAATCCGACAGGATACGCTGTTTCCCTTACCGAAGCACAACAGATAACGGACGCAATTGTAGCATGCGCTGATACCGGACGCAGCATTCTTGTAATGGTTGATGATGCCTACGCCGGTTTTTGGTATGATGCGAAGGTAATGCAGGAATCTATTTTTGGTATGTTAGTAGGATGTCATCCCAACGTTATTCCAGTAAAAATTGACGGGGCAACCAAAGAGGAATACGCATGGGGTTTGCGCATTGGCTTTTTAACTTTCGGGCTTCCAGATAAGGCAATGCAAGCGATTGAAGGAAAGTTAAGCGGACTCATCAGGGCAGAGACATCAGGTGCTGCACAGATTTCCCAAACGCTTATTCTTGAAGCGATGAAAGCACCGGGTTATACCGAACAGAAACAGCGCAACTATGAGATTCTTAAGGCGCGAGCATTAAAGGTCAGACAAGTTACCGCTGATGCCCGTTATGCAAATCTTTGGGATGTTTATCCAAACCATGCGGGTTATTTTATCTGTCTATGTCTTAAATCGGGGAATGCTGAAAAGGTACGTCAAACGCTTCTTGATGAACATAGTATTGGTACAATCGCGCTGAGCAACACCGAATTGCGGGTGGCGTATTCATGTCTTGAAGAAACCGATATTGAGGATGTTTTTCGATTAATTGCGCAAGTTGTTCAATCAGAAAAATAGATATAAGAATATTGGTCGTAAAATTATTATGTTTAGGGAACGGTACAAACACCGTTCCCTAAATGTAAAATCCTTACCTTGCTGCTTTCAAAGCACCCCAAGTCGTAGTAATTTTACCTTGAGGGTCAACAGGGGTTGGTAAATCGCCAACGGTTTTTCTGAAATATACGTCATCTTCTCCATCATTGGGCCCAACCCAAACCCAATATGCAGTTGAATCTGGGTCTTTTAGAGTTTGACGCATTGTGTTAGCACCGAATCCCCAAATACCACCACCGAATTGGTCAAGTTGGGTGGCGTTTTCCCAATCACTATCGTCGAAATCCACTTTTTCCCAACCGTCATTGCGTTCTGCAAGAGGGGCACCTGCATCTCCCTTCCATGTATCATTAGAAGGTATATAGGTGCCATCATCAAGGATCACATCAAACAACGCGCCACCGCGCCCTGAAGCACCGGGTTCTGCGTCATGAACATAGACTCCAATCACAGCATATCCGTCGGGCATTTCAAATTCTGTAACAGTGGCAACCTGCCAGTTATCGCCTTCGGCTACCTTTTCGCCATTTACGAAACCGACCCAAGAGTTATCGCCATTAATGCGGAGTTTTGCTGCCCATAAACTTGTGGCAGTGAGACATAATACCAAAATTGCTAAAACAAAAAATCTCTTCATAAAATTCTCCTTGTTTGTAGTTTGAAAGAGTAGTAAATATGGTGGTAGGACAACCACGCCTACCATATAGAATTACCCTTAATTCGTGCCCATGATGTAGTGAGCTTATCCATAGGTTCAACAGGAAGTTGACCGATAGTATAACGGAAGTAGATATCATCTTCTGCGTCGTTTGGACCGCACCAGACCCAATTTGCTTCACAATCTGGATCTTTCAAAATCTGACGCATCGTACCCGCACCAAATCCCCAGATACCTGCTCCGAATTTTTCATAAATTTCAAGTTCATCTTCCCATTTACTGTCGTCGAAATTTACTTTTTCCCAACCATCATTTCGCTGGGCGATAGGTTTGCCAGTTTCACAACGCCAACCTTCTTCACCTGTGCCGATGTATTCGGGTTTATCGTCAAGGATAATGTCAGCAAGGAAACCACCCTTGCCAGCAGCCCCCGGTTCCGCATCGTGCACATAGACTGCTATTACAGCAAAGCCTTTGTCCAATTTGAATTCGCTAACGGTTGGTTGCTGCCAATTTCCGTTTTCAGCGACCTTTTCTCCGTTTACGAAAACAACCCAGGTATTGTCACCACTGACGCGCACTGTTCCGTTTTTTGGAACAGCATTCACGGTTTGTATTAGAATTATGCATCCAAAAAACAGTATAAGTGTTATGCATGCGATAAATCGATTGTTCATAAAAAACCTCCATTTTTATCTGTTTGGTATTGAACAAATTTTTAGATTCACGATAAAACAACGGATTGAAAATTATTATAACCGTTGCTTCCTCACAACTCAACTTCAAAATAGCGATGGAAAATGCCGATACGGATCTGCTGGCTCACGAAAGAGAATCTTTTGACGTTCCGTTAATTCTATTCCGTCCGGTTGTGCCACGCGCCGGGATGTCCACGCCATGTGTGAGACACAATATTTATATAAAAGTGATCGCCGCTGATGCTTTCCATTCCACGCAGCAGTGCCGTGTGTCAGTGCCTCACTAAACAGAATCGCTGATCCAGCAGGAGCGTTTGGAATCGTCACACAAGGTGATTGTTCTGGTGATGCTGCAATCTCGTGTGGTAGTCTATAATTGCTCTTATGGCTGCCGGAGATACAACAAAATCCGCCATATTCAGGACCAGTATCTGCTAAATTCCATGTTACTACAACAAAACCATTGGTAATTTCGGTATCTCGAAATGCGTAATATTCTCCTTCCTTTGCATTTGAGGTAGGTGATGAAGCACCGTAATCAGCATGCAATCCACCTCTCGGCATCCCCTCCCGCATATACATACCGTAAATTCGGTCAAGTCGAAAGCAGTCGCCTAATCGGAAACGCAGAACTTCCATTATCTTCGGATGGTCAAGTAAATTACAAAACGATTGACCCCACTGTAAAAAGCCTGCACCGTCCGGTGCGCTCCCAAATCTTTGAACCTTCCCCGGTATGGGAAGTTCTTGATCGTCAATTCGTTGATTGAGTTCTACAACCTCATCAGAATCCAAGACATCTTCAATAACTAAGTAGCCTTGCACGTCAAAAAGGTACTGCAGTGTCTGTAGGTCGCTCATAAACTTACCTTCCTATTTTATAGAATCTGCTGATTCTATGGACGAGAATTTACTATCTAATATCAGTAAGTGCTAATTGTCCGGCGAGGTCTTTGATAAACTGAAATGCGACTCGACCAGAGCGTCCACTGGATGATGCTTCCCATTCCAATGCTGCACGGTGTAATTCCTCTGTCGGTATGGAGATACCTCGTTTTTTGGCATAATGGGAAACAATCTGTAAATAAGTGTGCTGCGAAATTCGATAGAAAGCGAGTCGTAATCCAAAACGGTCGCTTAATGAGACTTTTTCTTCTGTTGCCTCGCGTGGATAAAGTTCATCTTCTTCGTTCTGGGGATATTGGTTTTCACTGACCTGCCGAGGCATCAGATGCCGACGATTAGAGGTTGCATAAATAAGAATGTTGTCGGGACATTCGGAAATCCCACCTTCCAACATTGCTTTCAATTCACGATATTCCGGTTCGTTTTCGCTAAAAGCAAGGTCATCACAAAAAAGAAGGTAACGTTCCGGACGTTCCCACAACAATTCCGTAATTTCCTGTAAATGGACCAACCCCTCTTTACTAATACCGATTAACCGAAGCCCATCGTCAGCATAACGGGTCAACATCGCTTTCACCAGAGAAGATTTTCCAGTGCCACGGTCGCCCCATAGTAGCGCATGGTTTGCCGGTAATCCTTGTAGAAACTGTCGTGTATTTCTATCCAATGTCCTACACTGTGTATCTATACCAATTAAATCCGTAGTATCAACAAGATGCGGATGTTTAACAGGGATAATCTGTCCTATGCCATTTTGCTGTCGCCACCGAAAGGCTATATAATCGTCAAACACTCCACTTGACGATTGAACTGCGGGCATTTGCCACCGGGTTAATAAACTATCGGCTTTTTCAAGTAGTTGGATAAAAAGTTCTTCTTGTTTCAGTTCTTTTTCAGACATCGTACAAAATGTGCGTAATACTTTTACAAAAATCTGCTGTATGAATAAATAGTTTACTACTTATTGATAGAGAATGTCAAACCAAATTTATTGCACAAGGATATTTAGATTTAAGAGTTTTCTGGCATTGAGATTTACTGAAAGTTAATACCAGAAACATGAACATTGTTCTTTAGTCCCGTAAGGACGCTATGTTTATAGAAAACGAGTACCCCTCCAGTTCTTTAGTCCCGTGAATCAACGCCAAATACGCGTTTAGTATTTGTCGGGGACGATATGTTAAGTCTTCTATGCCGTTCCTACGGAACTCAAGAGAGGATGGACGACATTTTTCTATAAACATATCGTCCCTACGGGACTAAAAACACGGGCAAGATGGCAACACATAAATTAACGTTATAGTAAAAAACTATCAAGAATATTTAAAACTAAATAACCCTGTTTATCGCACGAATCGCTTCAATTGTCCCCACGAAACTGCCAATTTGCCAACTGAATTAACAGCAAGCGGTCCTTGAAACTTAAGTACGCCAAGATTTGCTGAATCGTCTGATTCAAACCGTGCCAATCCATGAAAACGAGACCACCCTTCTTTTCAAGGTCATCAACGCCTTCCTCATAGCCAGGTGTAAACCCGACTTCGTCTCCTTGTTCAATTTTCACTTTTGTAAGCCATTTAAAGGGCATGGCGACTTCGTAAATCATGCCGCCCTTTCCCAATTCGGGTGTTGGAACAATGGCAATATCGGAGTTAGGAAGATCTGCATTTTTCACCGCGCTATAGTCAGTAATATGCGCTTTATTTTTGATAAGCGCAAAGTTGGGTTTACATGCAGGTTGTCCGGCACCCACTTTTTCCCAATCAATATACAAGAAAATCGTATCGCCTTTCCAAGACTCAGCGGGATTCGCTGCTGGCGTAAATTCGTCATCCCGGACTGCGGCAGCAAAATAAAATGTGTCTTCATCATACATAGTTGACCATGTCATCGTGAGGTCATCTTTTCCTTTCCATATCCCCTTACCCCGAAGCAGTTCTTTTTCTGAGTCGAAGGCTACCCAGACAGCGTATTGCCAGTCGTTAAGTTTTCCATCAATTTTCGGTGTGCTCGGCGGCATGCCTGCGATAGATTCTCCATATTTCAGTCCATAGGTGTCACTGTTGTCCTCTGGAAGGAAATCACTTTTCGCTGAAAAGACAAAGAGAACACATAGGATTGTAGATAGGATTACTGATTTCATCTCATTCAACTCCTTTGATGCAGAATTATCTACTGTTTCTTTTCAGAATTGTTGAAAATTTGTTTTAACCATTCTTCAAGTTGTATGTCGTTAGAAACCGCTTTTATTCGCCACAATCCGCCTAACCTGATACCCATGCAATAGTGATAGCGAGTATCACTGTAAAAAATAAAGTAGGAATAAGATATGACAGTGCTCCTCTAACGAATATCTCCAATGTGGGCATTGATATACTCCTTACACATAAAACTTAACAAAACAGTTTCTAACATTTTACTTGTTTAGACTATCAGTGTCAAACAAAATCGAAACCGTTCAATTCTCAAACATACTTTTATGGGAAGACTTGTAATCCTGATTAATTTCAATACTGCAACCTGTCTCGTAAATCGTTAAACGCGTTTCCTTTCAGAAAATCCATCTTCATCGTAGGGGCGGGTCCCCGGGGAATGCCAACAGACATTCATACCGTTAATTTGGTGCCCGCCCATTGTTTCCATTAATGAGAGATGTCGAGGTGCGGGGACCTCGCCCTACAAATGATTTATGAGATACGCTCTACATTCAAAAACGAAATTGAATGCTTCAATTATTCACCTAAGTAGATAGTCCATCCTAAATTTATATGTATCATCAATAGTCGGGAATCGGAGTTCCCTCC
>JAPPMR010000237.1:0-6428 GCA_028818995.1 Candidatus Poribacteria bacterium
CCTTTAGACCAACGGGTTAACAAACCAAAAATTGAATGCCTTTGATAAAATGTAAATTTTAACTTGACAAACACTATTCGCTTATGTGATAATTAGTATCACATATAGTTTTATGTGTAAGGTGTCACAATTATGTCAGCATTTCAAAATACCAACATTCAGAGGACTATTGAAAACATCTCGGAAATGCCGCAAAAAAACAGTAATTCCCACAAAATATCAAAAGTTACCAAAAATGAAAAATTTAAAATTAATAATTCTACGAAAAATACCTATAAACCCAGACACAGACTGCGTTAAAGGCGATTTTCAAAAACATACCACGGTATGAAAAATCATACCGTACGGTATACTTTTGAGGTAAAAATCCTGTGAAATTATACCATTTCTGGATGAATTACCGAAATAGATTTTTTAATAACCGTTCTGGTGAGAGGTGGCACAAATGAATTTCTCAAACTGGCTCGAAAAATGGGAAACGACACCTTTGAAAATCACGCCTCCTTTTCTGCAAATGGAGTGGACTCCAAAGGCTGCAGATAAAAATGCCGCTTGGGCACTCTATATTGAATTGCTTACATGGATTACGACACGACTATTGCCTATTAAACACGACGTAGAATCCACTATAAAATAAGCGTTTGACTACACGCGGAGCATTCCTGCTACTATGATACTCAAAATCGCATTCCGCAACATCTTCCGACAAAAGCGACGAACAATCCTTACTGCCCTTGCAATGATTGTTGGATTCACACTATCTTCAATGGTCATTGGTTTATCTGATGGTGCGTATTCTAATGTCATCAAGATGTTCACCGGAAACCGTATCGGACACATTCAGGTGCATCAAGAAGGTTATCACGACAAACCGTCTATCTATAAAACAATTAGTAACTATGAATCCATTGGTGAAACAATTCAAAGTAATACAGACGTTGAAGCATGGACACCAAGAGTTTATGCAGGTGGACTCGGTTCGGTTGGTGAAAAAAGCACGGCTGTACGAATTATTGGGGTTGATGTAACACGGGAAATCAAAGCAACGCAATTTAATAAAAAAGTGGTTCAAGGGAATACTTTAACGGAGACTGCATCGCGTGAGGCGGTCATTGGTCAAAGGCTCGCAAAGACGCTTTCTGCAACACTTGGCAGTAAAATGGTGATTTTTTCCCAAGCCGCCGACGGTTCTATTGCAAATGATGAATATACAATTGTTGGCTTTGCAGAAAGTGGCGATAACATAACGGATAGGATAACCTGCTACCTACACATTGAAGATGCACAAGAACTGTTTGTGCTTGAGGGGCGAATCCACGAAATCGTTGTAATTGTATCAAATATCAATAAGGTTGACAAAATAACGGAAGCGATTAAGGAGAGTCTTAACGATTCAGACCTTGAAGTCTTACCTTGGCAAGTGGTAGCAAAGTCCTTTTATGATGCGATGCAGTCTGATAAGCAGGGAGATGCTGTTGTCCGTCTAATTATTATGTTCATCGTTGCAATTGGTGTTCTCAACACCGTGTTGATGTCTGTATTAGAGCGGACACGTGAATATGGTGTGCTGAAGGCAGTCGGAACGAAACCCATCCAAATTTTCTGGTTAGTTATCTGTGAAGTGGTTATCATCACTATTGGCAGTATCGCAATTGGTGCGCTACTTGGTAGCTTAATCAATTATCTGTTTTCTATATACGGACTGACGTATGCCGAAGGGTTGACCATGGGCGGTGTTGAATTTGGAACGATGTATGCTGAAGTCAACGCCCGATCTCTCATGATACCGGGTATTACCGTGATGCTTTCAGCGACGCTTGTCGGGCTGTTTCCCGCAATAAAAGCCGCACGGATTATGCCTGCAAAAGCGATGCGGACACATTAAATGGTTGTCAGGAAGAAATCTTCTCTTACTGATAACCGAAAACTATTAAAACTATGTTTCTGATTTTAATCAAACTCGCTTGGAGAAACATCTTACGGAATAAACGACGTACAATCATTGCGTCAATAGCGATGAGCATTGGTCTGGCTACCCTTATTTTTGGAGATGCTTTCATGATTGGGATGATGGAGAATTTGATTAAAACAGCCACTGATTCTTTCATCGGTGATGCACAGATTCATCGGCAAGGATTTCGGGACACGCAAGAGGTTTCAATGACCATTCAGGAAATTGATAAAGTGGGTGCGAATCTGGCTAAAGAAGCGAACGTCCAATATTTTACACGAAGAACTTACGCTTCAGGTATGATTGCATCGTCGGCAAATAGAAGTGCAATTAACCTCGTCGGCGTTCAACCGTCAACAGAAAAATTCCTATCCCAGATTGATGATGCAATTACGGAAGGTGTTTTCTTTGAAAAGACGAATGAGCATGATATAGTTATCGGTAGCAAACTTGCCGAAATTCTGGAAATTGAACTCGGAGATAAGGTCGTCGTGACAGTCGTTCAAGCCGGAAGCGGTGATTATTTTGAAGATTGGTTTCGTGTTTCCGGGATTTATTATTTTGCTGACGCAGCGATGAACAGTGGTATGGCGTTTGTTCGGCTTAAAAAGGCACAACAGATGCTTGCTATTGGTAATAATATCCATGAAATAGCGATTAAGTTTACTTCAACCGAATATGGTCAAGACAAGAAAGTGCCATTTTGGGAAACTTATTCTCAACATGGGAACGAGGCGCTCAGTTGGACAGAAATACTACCGCAATTACCTAAAGTGTTTGCAATGTCCGAATACAGCAAATACGTCATGGGAATTGTGCTGTTCGGGGTGGTTATTTTTGGTATTATCAACACCCTTTTTATGTCGTTATACGAACGAATGTTTGAATATGGCGTGTTGCGCGCCGTTGGAACGCGTTCTTTCGGCATGGCGCGCATCATCTTATTTGAGGCAGGTGCATTGGCAATCGTAAGTATAGTAATCGGGGTGATACTCGGTTTTGCATTGACTGCAATATTTGCAAATGTCGGTTTAGATTATACGGGTAATGAAATGATGGGTGTAACGGTACAAGAGTTCATCTTTCCTGTCCTAACGATTGAACAGTTCATAATTTATCCTGTAGCGGTCTTTGTTTTCACTATCATTGCCGGATTGTATCCAGCTTGGCATGTCGCCAAAATGTCTCCAGTAGACGCAATGCGGCGAAGTTTTTAGGAATTATCATGGAACAAAATCAAAATATTGATGTCATTGTTACTGAAAGTGTGACAAAAGTTTATGATGCTGATGGGATTCCCGTGAATGCCCTCAATGGGATTGATTTAACAATTCAATCGGGTGAATTTACGGCAATTGTTGGTCCTTCTGGTTCGGGAAAAACTACCTTTCTCAACATCATTTCTGGATTAGACGCGCCCACAGAAGGAAAAGTATGGCTTTCCGGCAAAGTGTTATCAGAGATGGGCGGCAATGAACTTTCTGACTTTCGACGAGATAACATCGGTTTCATTTTTCAGGCTTACAACCTGATTCCCGTGCTAACAGTTGAAGAGAATGTTGAATACATCATGCTATTAGCAGGCGTGCCGAAAGCAGAGCGGCATGACCGGGTTGTAGCAATGCTTGAATCTGTCGGATTAAAGGATGTTGAAGGCAGACTCCCCACGCAGCTTTCAGGTGGACAGCAACAGCGCGTCGCTATCGCTCGCGCTATGGTCTCTGAACCTACGATTATCCTCGCCGATGAACCGACAGCCAACCTCGACTCCAAAACAGGTAGCGATCTGCTTGAGATGATGAGTCGAATTAACACTGAAACAGGCATGACTTTTATCTTCTCAACGCACGATCCGATGGTGATGGAAAGTGCAAAACGGTTAATTACACTTCGTGACGGGCAAATAGACACTGATGAGACGAAATAGCGGATCGCAACAAATCAGAAAAATTGTGATGCTTATTGTTTGTCTTCTGACAGTCCCTTTTGTCAAAATTGCTGGCGCGGAACTGCAATTAGGGGGCTACTACAAAAACTTTTTTACCACCTTCAACTCCCCTTCCACAAGCGAACCGATGATGGGTGCAGTGGTCAACCGACTCCGACTCAATCTCTCTTATGCCCCTGTGGATTCGCTGTTCTTAACTTTTGCTTACGATTTTACACCGCGCATTCAAGACCCTTCACTCTTTACTGAATCCCCATTTGCTGTTGGTATTGCCTCATCCCTTTACCGCTTGATAGACTTTGATTCTCGGATATATCCAGGTGAGGACGACTTGATTGGTAGCGTTGGCATCTATCATAATCTCGATCGTGCTTCGCTGCAGTATAGTACAAAATTCGCCGACATCTCTATCGGTCGAGACGCAGTTGCTTGGGGCAGCGCACGCATAATCAATCCAACAGATATTGTCGCGCCTTATACTTATGACCAGTTAGATACTGAAGACCGAGTTGGCGTAGACGCAGTTCGTATCCGTATTCCGGTTGGTATCCTCGGAGAAATGGATACCGGCTACATCTTTGGTACTGGCTTCAATTTTGACAAGAGTGCAATTTTCCTTCGGACACAACTAAATGCCGTTGAAACGGATTTTTCAATCTTACTATTGGAGTTTCAGAAAAACCTGCTTTTAGGTTTGGATATTGCGCGTGGAATTGGAGGCGCGGGATTCTGGTTTGAAACTGCTTATGTGTTTGCCGAACCTTTTGATGGACCGAATACTTCAGAAAACTATCTGCGCGCTTCTGTCGGTTTAGATTATAGCTTCGGCGGTGAAACTTATACATTTGTTGAATACCATTTCAATGGAGTGGGCACGAACAACCCCGAAAATTTCCTCGCCAATACAATCCAAACTGCATATACTCAGGGTGGCGTTTATCTGCTCGGTGTCCATTATATTGCCCCCGGATTCACCCACCAACTTACACCACTCATCAGTTTCAGCGGACAGTTACTATTCAACCTATCAGATCCCTCAGCTTGGGTTGCCCCTCATATTGCGTATAACATCGCAGAGGATATTCATCTGTCTGTTGGCAGTTTTTTCAGCTTCGGAAAACGCCCGGAAAACGGTGAGGCGACCCAATTGCAATCGGAATTTGGGACATATCCTAATCTATTCTTCACTTCCTTTAGCGTCTATTTTTAATGTCAATTGGCATCTGACGACCATATATGTTACCATATTTCTGTGCCAAATTCTTGTGGGAGGGTTTGCAACCCCGATTTTTATGAAATCCTTGGTTTGACAAGACATTTACACACCTCAATGCTTGGGCAGACAATAGATAGAGAGAAAATTTATGGATAATTGCTGTCACGAAAAAACTGATGAACTTGAAGTGCTCCGTGAGCAACAATCCAAAACACTATGGATCGTGCTGGCTATTAACGGCATCATGTTCTGCTTGGAATTAATCGTTGGTTTGTTAGCAGGTTCAGTGGCATTGCAAGCCGATTCGCTTGATATGTTAAGCGATACTTTGGTTTACGGATTCAGTCTCTATGCAATTGGTAGAAGTAACCGATGGCGTGTGAGTGCAGCCTTGCTCAAAGGTAGCATTATGGCAATCTTTGGCATCGGTGTCCTGTTCCAGACCGTCCATAAATTCCTTGCAGGCGGTATCCCAGAGTCGCATTTCATGTTTTTAATGAGCATGCTCGCATTGATCGCAAACGCCAGTTGCCTGCTTCTACTATCCAAGCACAAAGCAGATGATATAAACATGCGCTCAACATGGGTGTGTTCCCGCAATGATATTATCGCGAACATAAGCGTTTTCGTAGCAGCGGCACTCGTTGCCATCACCCAATCCAAACTGCCAGATGTAGTGGTTGGCTTACTGATTACAAGTATCTTTCTCAAGTCCGCGATCTCTATTCTAAAGGATTCATATAGAGAACTACGTCAACCAACCGAACAACCCTCCGAATCGTTTTCTATTCCCAAACTTTTAGCAACGCCAGAACTCTGTGCGACAGGCACTTGTCCAGTGAATGCTTGCCTTTGTGGTGGCTTATAGTAAAAATTTAAAATATATCCTGACCTTGTAAAATACAGATATTATGCGCGAATTCTGCGTTGATTGGTGTTTTGTAAGCGCGCCTGACAACATTGTATCGCTGAATTGTAAGTTCTTAATAAAAAAGGCAGTAGCAATCCGAAAACCGCTACCGCCATAAATCGCGATTTGGTTAGCGCGCCTACCCAAATCGCGATTTTGTAAGCACGCCTTAGGGGAGAGGGACAGGCGCACTTACACTTTTAAGGCACAAGGTGCGTGCCTATGTCTTAAAGTTCTATATCTAACTAAATACTCCCAACATTGGGAAAAATACATGAGGGCTTAACTTAATAAAATAAGCAAGTTCCATGCCAAATTCCTTTAGTGTCTTATATTTTACACTTCAACTACTAAAATTTTGGAACATCTGTTCCCGCAATGTGTTAAAAACATACGCTACTAT
>JAPPMR010000237.1:6438-10728 GCA_028818995.1 Candidatus Poribacteria bacterium
ACTATAATGATTAGCGAAGATGGCTAAGCCTTCATTTTTTTTCTAAAAATCTTTGCACAAGTAAAGTGATTTCTCTTTGCGAACTTGTTCCTGTAACCCGATACGCAAAAATTGTAGGGCGTAACATAGAAAATTGTGTTTCGCCATGCAAAAATTGCTGTAGCATGCAAAAATTGCACATTAACATTGAAGAATGAAAACTCAATTAAATGTAGTTGTTGAGAATAAATATCAAGTCAACTAAATTCTGAATCCAACGTTTATAGTCAAAAAAATGTGCTGTAGTTTTATTTCCTGTGAGGCAAAATAAGATATGTGCTTGGTAATGACGCATCTGGCACAATCAGCACTTAGGAATAAAACTGTTCAAACTTAAATACTTCGTCCAGACTAATATATACTTTAAGGAGCACATTATGAATAAGCAGCCAGCGTTTATTGAATTGCCTTCAGCACAAATGCAGGCGATATATAACACAGTAAAACAGGTTGTAAAATCAAATATCCCGTTTTTAATTACCGGCGAAACAGGAGTCGGTAAAGAAGGCATTGCAAAATATATTCACGAAAACAGTCCGCGTCGGGACAACCCATTTATTGCCATTAACTGTGGAAGATTTTCCACTGAACTCCTACAAAGTGAACTCTTTGGTCACGAAGCAGGAGCATTTACCAGTGCAATCCGCCAGCGACAAGGTGCATTTGAACAAGCAAATGGCGGTATTCTTTTTTTAGATGAGGTGCCCGAAATGTCTTTGGATGCCCAGAAAATGCTTCTCCGTGTTTTGGACACAACCACATTCACGCGACTTGGCGGAAACCAACCATTGGCAGTAGATGTGCATATTCTCACCGCAACAAACAGAAATATAGAAAAAATCGTTGAAAAAGACAAATTTAGAGAAGACCTATATTACCGTCTCAAGGGTATGACGCTACACCTGCCACCTTTACGGGACCGGACTGAAGATATACCTCCTTTGGTGGAAGCTTTTATTCGTGAATTCAGTTCTGAGGACGGTAAAGAAATAACAAGTATTACTCCAGAGGCACTCACTCGCCTTCAAGAGGCGGCGTGGCCCGGCAATATTCGGCAGCTAAGAAGCACAATTCAAACTGCTATTGCATTCACCACTACTAATATTCTTGAACCAAAAGATTTTCCAAATATCTATCCTGAGTTCTTGCAAACGCTAATCTCTATATGGGGCACACTTCCGCAGGAGACGCAGCATGCAATATGGGAAGCACTCCATCCAGAGACGCGGCATATAATTATGCATGAACTCTCCGCGCAAACACCCCAACCGTGGTATAGCGCGAGAAATTCAATTGATGCAGAAACTGTTGAAGACACGGAATTACTTAACATAGAAAATATGAATCAAAATCAAATTCTACGCGCAGTTGCGCAGATGCGTATTGAGAAGTTTTCATCCTTACGTGAAGCAGCTGAGTCGTTAGGAATTGATATCCGCACCCTTCAGCGACATGCTCAATGGTCTGAGACTGATAATAATAAGGAACCAGATGTAAGTGCGTAAACATTTTTGTCAGTCGTGCTTTATAACGTCTTTTATTTTGTAGGGCGGGGCATAAATGTCCCGTCTTTATTTTTATAACGTGAATTCTATCTTTATTTTTATAACGTGAATTCTATAAGAGAAATATTGAATTTCGTTATTAAATATACAATACCTGACTAAATTAGTCAAATTAATTTTCAAAATATTTTTTCAATATTTGATCTTAATATGGCTTATGCTGAACAAACTGAATTATAATAAAAATATGCGGATTTTTGCTTGTATGTGTTCCTTGCCTACTATCGTGGGACGAGGTTTCTGTGCGTCATGTCTGATATAACTATGAATGGACATCAAATTAATGCTGTGAATGCGATTTTGGCACTCAGTACGCCCATTCCTATAATGAGAGGTGTGCAAGATTTTGACAAACTTTACCACCCCCAAACAGACATCATACTTGAATCACCAACCATCTTGTGTTAAACTGATACATTATGGAGAAGTACAAACCTGATGGCACACGCCTCATTAAACTTGATCCCCTCTTAAAGCCTTATGCCTCTCAATTGCGTGAAAGGTTCACCCACTATCAACGTTCCAAATCCCACATTGAAAAAACCGGTGGTTTATTAGGTGAAATTAGCCAAGGACATCTATTTTTCGGTTTCAACCGTGGTGAAGACGATGGGGAATCCGGTATCTGGTACCGCGAGTGGGCACCCGGTGCACAATCCCTTTCTCTGATAGGAGATTTTAACGACTGGAACCGTGACATCAATCCAATGTCTATTGATGAATGGGGAATATGGCATCTGTTTCTACCCAATAAACATTATGCAGATCGATTCACACACGGCACACGAGTCAAGGTGCATGTCAAATCAGCATTGGGCGAATTAGATAGAATCCCCGCCTATATCCAACGTGTCATTCAAGAAAGTGAAACCGAATTCACAGGACAATATTGGTCACCGCCGAATCCATATCCGTGGAAGCATGACGCACCCGAATTCAACACCAATACCAAAGGACTGAGGATTTACGAAGCACACATCGGTATGGCACAAGAGACAGAAAAAGTCGGAACGTTCGCTGAGTTTACACAAAATGTGCTGCCCCGAATTGCCAATTTAGGTTACAACGCAGTGCAACTGATGGCAATCATGGAGCATCCCTACTATGCAAGTTTCGGGTATCATGTAAGTAATTTTTTCGCTGTTTCAAGCCGTTTTGGAACACCCGAAGAACTCAAAGAACTTATTGACACCGCACACGAGATGGGTTTATTGGTTATTATGGATCTCGTGCATAGCCATGCTGTTAAAAACATCAATGAAGGATTGAACCACTTTGATGGCACAGAACATCACTATTTTCATGCTGGTGAAAAAGGCGAACACACCGCGTGGGACTCTCGCTGTTTTGATTATAGCAAATACGAGGTACAACGGTTTCTACTGAGCAATATCCGCTATTGGTTAGAAACCTATCGGTTTGATGGCTTCAGATTTGATGGTATTACAAGCATGCTCTACAGCGACCATGGGCTTGGACAGAAGTTCACAGGCTATGGTGATTATTTTGGACCTAAAGTGGAGTTGGATGCAATCGCCTACCTGATGTTAGCAAACGAGGTTGTCCATGCTATCAATCCAAACGCGATTTCTATTGCTGAGGATATGAGCGGAATGCCCGGTCTTGCACGCCCAATTGAAGAGGGCGGACTCGGATTCGATTATCGCCTTGCAATGGGTATACCAGACTACTGGATTCGGTTGTTAAAGGAGAAAAAGGATGAAGATTGGCATATTGGGGAAATTTACGGTATGTTGCGAAACCGCCGCGCAGGTGAAAAACACATCGCTTACGTTGAAAGCCATGATCAAAGCATTGTTGGGGACAAGACACTTGCGATGCAGTTGATGGATGCTGAACTCTACACAAAAATGAGCGTTTTCACGCCAAGTCTTAGGATTGCACGTGGCGTTGCATTACACAAATTGATTCGGCTGTTCACATTTAGCTTAGGTGGAGAAGGGTATCTCAACTTTATGGGCAATGAGTTTGGACACCCAGAGTGGATTGACTTTCCGCGTGCAGGAAACGACTATTCTTATTGGTATGCCCGTAGACAGTGGCATCTTGTTGACGATGACACACTTCACTATCACCATCTAAATGCTTTTGATATGGCAATGCAACTGCTTGATACAACGTATCACCTACTCACTGATGAAAACATCCAGCTTTTATTTATTAACGAAGACTCAAAACAGATTGTCTATGTTCGTGGGGGACTTGTGTTTGCCTTCAACTTTCATCCGACAGCATCCGTGAAGGATTGGCGTATCCCCGTGCCTGAAAGAGCAGATTACCGTCTCATCCTCAACACGGACGACACTGAATTCGGTGGCTACGGTGCAGTTGAGGGTGTCCATTATCCTTGGCAAGATGTGGTTATGGAAGAACAAGCGCAGTCTATTCAACTTTACGTTCCTGCCCGAAGTGCACAGGTGTTAGTGCCGCAAAATGAGTCAGTACGTTAAAAGTATATGAAATTTGATAAAATGTGCTTTCACACATTATCAGACAAATTTGATAAATTGTAACACAAAAAACTTGACAAAGTGTTATTTTTGTGTTACAATTTATATGGATTGTACCTTTGCCCGAATACGTGCCGTATGGACGGTGTTTTTCTTCAGAAAAGCTAGGGACAGCCAACCGTGACCTCTACCTCCACGGTATGTCTATGTCTGTT
>JAPPMR010000035.1 GCA_028818995.1 Candidatus Poribacteria bacterium
CTGCCCAGTTATCAGATTGCGGGAATCCTGAGAACTGGATCGTCGTCATCCCTTCTGGTGGGTTCGGTTCTGCAGTTAATCCTTCTGCTTCGACAAACTTCTTGAGCTCACCATCATACGCATCGGCATAAATAACCGGTCCACTCAACGCGAAACCCGCTTTCGTCCCGAGATGGAAGTTGCCACCGAGCGAATCCTGATGCACTGCCCAAGAGATTTTGAACACCATCACACCACCATTTTCAAACCGCACCCACGCTGCACCAAACTCTTCAACATCCATGATCCCCTTAAATCTCGGATCCTGCTGCGAGATGTAATCCTCAGTGATCGCGGAGACCCGCACCGGTTTCGGATACCCCATCGCATACAGCGAAGCGTGCATATTGTAGACACCGATATCAACGGTTGCCCCCGCCCCCGCCGTCTTTTTGTAGATAAAGGTATGTCCCGGATTCCCACGCCGCCTGCAGCCCGCAGATTCAGAGTAATAAATATCACCGAACAATCCTGCATCGAACGCTTTTCTTATGAATTGGATCCTTGGATCAAACGTGGGATTGAGACCGATTTGTAAGATTTTGCCTGATGCCTTCGCTGCCCGCACCATTGCGGTCGCATCGGGGAGTGTCGCCGCCATCGGTTTTTCGCAGAGGACGTGTTTACCGGCGTTCAATGCTGCCACTGTCGGTCGCCGATGTCCCTGATTGTAAGTGCAGACACTCACACCATCAAGTTCGTCCATTTCAAGCATTTTGTTGTAACTTGAAAAAGCGTGCTTTCTTGGGACACCCCACTCGTCAGCGGCTTGGTTCGCCTTACTCTTGATGATGTCGCAGACCGCGACGATTTCAAAACCGCCTACCTTCTCATAAGTGCTTCGGTGTGCCCGGGAGATGCCACCTGTACCAATAATACCAACCTTGACAGTCATAATGTTCCCTCCTCATAACAAATTCTGTATAGAAATAGACGCGATTTGCTAAATTTCCGGTACTCTCACCGCAACCTCTTTCCCTGCCTCATGTGATCGGAAAATGCCGTCCATAATCACATTTGTGAGGAGTACACCCTCTGGCGGTATCGGTGATGGTGCATCTGCCTTAACCGCCTCACGGAATGCCGTCATCTGTGCTTGCCAGACATTGACCTCAGGAAACCCGGAGAACCGAATCGTCGTCATTCCCTCTGGTGGGTTCGGTTCTGCTGTCAATCCTTCCGATTTTACCAGCTTCTTGAGTTCACCTGTATAGGCATCGGCATAGACGACTGGACCATTTAAGGAAATACCCATCTCTTTACCGAGACAGAAACTGGGACCGAGCGAATCCTGATGAATCGCCCAAGAGATTTTGAATACCATCACGCCACCATCTTCAAACCGCACCCATGCGACTCCAAACTCTTCGACATCCATAATCCCTCGAAATTGGGGATCTTGCTGTGAGATGTAATCCTCGGTGATAGCAGAGACACGCACCGGTTTCGGATACCCCATCGCATACAGTGAATCGTGCATGTTGTAGACACCGATGTCTACGATCGCACCGGCACCTGCTGTTTTCTTGTAGATGAACGTGCGCGCTGGATTCCCGCGGCGCCTGCATGCTGCAGATTCAGAATAATAGATGTCACCAAGCAGTCCTTCATCGATCACTTTCTTAGCGAATTGGAGTCTCGGATTAAACGTGCTGTGGATACCGATCTGCAAGATTTTGCCAGACGCTTTCGCTGCCCGCACCATCGCTGTCGCATCGGGGAGCGTCGCTGCCATCGGCTTCTCACAGAAGACATGTTTGCCAGCGTTTAGTGCCGCGACGGTGGGTCGCCTGTGTCCTTGGTTGTAGGTGCAAACACTCACCGTGTCGATTTCGTCCATCTCAAGCATCTTGTTGTAGCTGGTGAAGACGTTCTTTCTCGGAACACCCCACTGGTCGGCAGCTTCGTTTGCCTTGCTTTTGATGATGTCGCAGACCGCGACGATCTCGAAACCGCCTACTTGTGTGTAAGTCCTCTGATGCGCCCGTGAAATACCACCCGTACCCACAATACCGACTCGAATCGTCATATTGCTATCTCCTCATGCGTAGAATAGAATTGCCATAAGAGTTTAGACGAAATCAGTTTGCAATGCAAGGGAAAAATGGATTTCTATCAGTAACGCTCGGTGTACTTGTTCAGGACTGGGGTCCCCAACCGTTACTGGAGAAGGAGATTTACAAGGTTCAATCAAGGGTTTACAGGACGATTTTCCAGCCTCATCCGAGAAAATTATCACGTCTCGTTCTTTCCTTATTTTCATGCCTTCCCAAATCTCGTAAGGTGCGGTTATCAACAGTACCACTTAAGAGTAAAAAGGTGTAAGACCGAATCATCCTTCCGTGCTTGACAAATATTTTATTGCTTTTTAAGTTTATACTGTAATACTATATCATCACATAAACGAAAAGTAAGCATTCTTCCAAAAACCACCTCTGAAAGGAATAATCTCACATGCCAAAAGAAACTGTTACGCTGCCCCCCGGGCACTATATTATTGGTGATCCCCGCTATTTGCGGAAATACGAACCTTATTACCATAGGTTTTATACGAATGGGGACGGTGGGTTCTTTGATAATTTCAAAAACACCTATTTTGTGGATTCCGCTCGAATAGCAATTTTCGCAGTGGACAGGATGTCCGACTCACTGCCTGAAGGAACACACCACTTCTTTTTTAGTAACGCTTGGACAATTGATTTCAATACACACGCCATGCTTGAGCAAATTAAGATTACAACATCCGAATTCAGCGAGATGAAACAAAAGCGTTCATAGTAAAACGTAAAAAAACAAATATTCTTTCTTCACTGGCAAGACTTCACGCCATAGATTTAATAATCCATTGGTAAACGTAAAGCATAAGGTAGGTTTATGGTATACCTTCTGTACCAACGTCCAAAATCAAGCGTTGTGTTCTCTATATGCATATCTTCATGAGAAGGGACAAGATTTATGGCAGAGGCACCGTATAGTATTTTTGATTCACGTACCCCGGAAGATATCCACCGTGAAATTCAAGAAGTTTATCTTGAAAATGCCCGACCGTGGGTCATTGGTTACAGCGGTGGAAAAGATTCAACGACAGCACTCCAACTTGTTTGGTATGCTCTTGCTGAATTACCGGTGGAAGAACGGAAGTATCCTGTCTATGTGATTTCGTCTGACACGCTCGTTGAGACACCAGTAATTGTTAGTTACATTACTGGAACTTTAGACCGAATTGAGACGATCGCACGCGAACAAGAAATGCCGTTCCAGACATCTATCGTCCGTCCAAAAACAGAAGATACTTTTTGGGTGAATCTCATTGGCAAAGGTTACCCTGCTCCATATACGCGTTTCCGATGGTGCACCGACCGGATGAAGATACAGCCCGCAAACCGGTTTATCTTAGATAAAGCTTCTGACCACGGCGAAGTTATTATGGTTCTCGGGGTACGTAAAGGTGAAAGTGCAACACGTGATCAAGTCTTGAGTTTGCACCGTATGAAAAATTCGCTCCTCTCAAGACATACGACGCTGCCTAATGCCTTTGTTTATACACCTGTGGTTGATTTTACAATGGAAGACGTTTGGATGTACCTATTATCCAATCCATCCCCATGGGGTGGTGATAATCGACAGTTGGTGACACTCTATCGGAATACAAGTGCCCAAGGCGAATGTCCCCTTGTTGTTGATGAAACGACTCCATCTTGCGGCAATAGTCGCTTTGGGTGCTGGACTTGTACCGTCGTAACAAAAGACAAGGCGATGGAAGGTCTAATTGATAACGGTGAGGAATGGATGTTACCGCTGCTTGAATTCCGAGATTTCCTCGCTGAAACCCAAGATCCAGAGAAGAAACCAGAGATACGCGAACACCGACGACGAAATGGACAGATTACAATTCTCAATGATAAACTCGTTCACGGTCCCTATACACTGGAATTCTGCAAGAAACTCTTAAAAAAACTACTCACAACCCAGCAGCAAGTTCGCGAAGACGGACCTGACCCAGATATTAAACTCATTACAGACGATGAACTCGAGGAAATCCGTAAAATCTGGCGAACCGAACGTCAAGATTGGGAAGATGCTGTACCAAAGATTTACGCTAAATTTTCTAAATTTTTCGGTGACCGAGATTGGATTGTTGATGACACGATCTCCTTTGATGAGAAAGATAAAAAAATCTTGGCAGCAATTTGCGATGAAAAGGGAGTTCCTGTCACTCTTGTCTCAAAGCTCCTTGACACAGAACGACAGATGGACGGAATGAGCCGGCGGGCGGGCATACAATCTCGAATTGATGAGATCTTCCATGAGGATTGGCGTTCAGAAGAAGAAGTCCGTGCCGGTTTAGATAGCGGTGATTTCCAACAATGATCCTCCACAAACTTACCCTTAACAATGTAGGCTTATTCCGTGGCACACAAACTATTCACCTTACACCAAACGGTAAGGGACCTATAATCCTCATTGGTGGAATGAATGGGGCAGGCAAAACGACGCTCTTAGATGCTGTCCGTCTCTGTTTGTACGGTAGGCGGGCACTTGGTAACCGAGTCAGTCACAATGAGTATTACGATTATCTCTCTGCAATGATCCATCGAGGACCTGATTCAATAGTGCCTATAAACCACGCTTCTGTGTCGCTTGAGTTTGAATATGCACACGGTGGTGAAACAAAGCAGTACAAAATTGAACGCTCGTGGCGACAGGACACCTCAAATTCCCGAAGTTCCAGTGAAAATTTGACAATTGCCGAAAATAACTGGCTGGATACTGAATTCGATGCAGAACACTGGCAGGATCGTATTGAGGAGTTTATCCCGATTGGCGTATCACAATTCTTTTTTTTTGACGGTGAGGACATCCAGAAGTTAGCAGATGACTCCAGTCACGATTTGTATCTCGCCGAATCAATTAAGGCACTGCTTGGACTTAACTTGGTAGAACGCTTGCAATCGGATCTGCGTATCTACGCAAACCGACTGATCAAACGCGACAGTCCAGAACCTGTGCAAGAAGAAATTAATACGGTAGAGACAGAAATCACCGCACTTACATCATCCCTCACGGAGATGCAGGAGCATACGGAATCACTGCACACCCAAATTGAGAAGCTAGAAGCCCAGATTACCCGGCAAGAATCGCGCATCGCAGCCGAAGGTGGCAGTTATGCCGAGAAACAAGAAGGTCTAAAACTGCGACAAGAACAACTCCATGCTAATATTGAGGCATTTGAAGGTGATATCCGAGACTTGTGTGGAGAACTCTTTCCGTTCGCTCTGGTACCTAAACTGCTCAAGCAATTACGAGAGAGGCTTGTTAAAGAGATAGAGTTAGATGAGTGGGAAACAAGAGATCAGGTTTTGAAAACCCAAAATACAGAGGTTCTTGAAACTCTCGCATCCGAGGTATTCTGGGATGGTATACCTTTATCTGGAGCACAGATTGAAACAGTCCGAACTAAGATTGAACCGCTCCTGAAAACACAATTTGAGCGTCCAGAGGCGTTGCAAGGCTTCAAAAAAATCCGAGACCGTTCCTCTTCAGAATACAACCACCTATTAGAGTGGATTGATGTTTGTCTTGATGAGGTGCCGCAAAAATTTCGCGAATTGAACAATGCGCTAAAAGAGACACAAGCGGAGCTGCAAGAGGTTGAGCAGACTCTTCAGAAAGTACTAGCTGAAGAGGTTTTGAAACCTTTGATTGATAAACTATCGGTATTAAACCAAAAGCTTGGACAATTTCGTAAACAGAATCAAGATGCAGAACAATCCATCCGTACTTTATCGTATCAACTTGAGGTGGCGGAGCGAAAATTGGATAAACTACGTTACACCCAGCAGCTGGGGGAAACACATATCCAACGCCAAAATCGGGTGGAGGACGTGCAGGATGTGCTGTCCGCGTACACAGCGCAACTCACACAGGCAAAAATTGCTACGTTGGGCAATGCCATTGTGGAAGGTTTTAATCAGTTTTCACACAAACCCGATCGAATTAGACGCGTTGAACTTAACCCAAAGACTTTTGCTGTAACACTCCATGATACTCACAATCGCCCACTATTAAAAGAGGAATTATCAGCAGGCGAGAAGCAAATTTACACAACTGCACTCTTGTGGGCATTGGCGAAAACCTCCGGCAAGGCATTACCAATGATTCTTGACACACCGCTTGGACGGTTGGATAGTAGCCATCGTCAACTTCTCGTTGAACGCTATTTTCCGTATGCAAGCCATCAAGTTGTGCTACTTTCAACTGACACTGAGGTAGAGGGGGACCTACATTCGTTGTTGGAACCGCTCATCTCACATACGTTCTATTTGGCGTATCAACGAGCCGAAGGGCTTACCACAATACAGGAAGGCTATTTTGAGTAATATGCCATGCAGTTAAATCGAATTCACATCTCTGAGGATTCTCGTAACAAATTAAGCATTCTGATTGTCTGAACTATGATTTGTGGGATTCAGGGATTTACAGGATTAGAAACATTTATGGTTAGTTATTAAGTATCTTAAACCTCCACCGCAACTGAATTGATCTGTTAATCTTCAAAGTAAGTATGACAAAAACCCGGAAGCCAATCCCTAATGATATAGCAGCGGAAGTATTATTCCAAGCAGGTAATACCTGTTGTGTATGTAGAGAAAGAGAGAAAACTGTCCAAATCCATCATATCGATGAAAATCCAAGTCATAACGTTTTTGAAAATCTGGCAGTACTTTGCCTTGAGTGTCACAATAAAACGCTAATTAAAGGTGGTTTTGGTCGCCAGTTAACCTCCCATGTGATTACTAAGTATCGTGATGAGTGGGCAAAGGAGGTCAAATCGCGCCGGAGTTTAGCAAATAGAAGAGCTGTTGAAAGACAACTTGGCGAGGTTAGCTTCAGTGAGGAATTGGAAACAGAACCGAAGGTTCAATCCTCTGAACAACTACAACCAAAACAACCACCAATAGATTATATTAATTTTCTTCCTACGTTCAAATTAGCTCTTCAACAGCAAGTCCAACCAAAGCGTGATACCGGAATTACCTCTGAAATGGTTCAAGCGAATTATGACTACATTGATTTCCTTACAGGTGTCCTTGTGATGCTTGCTAATTATTATTCTCCAGAACAATTTGGAGATCAATCTCCACAGGAGTTTTTTTCAGAAGTAATAGCGTCGCGTTTTCGTTGGCATTATACTGTCGCAGAACCGCTAGGTCCAGCGACAGGCGGAACAATTATAAGGATATTGTGTTCTGCTAATACCGCACGTGATGTTGAGCAAATGATTGAAGACATGGTTTTTGAACTCGTGAGCTTCAATGACGATTTTGACTTGGATAATTGGAAGAAGCATTGGTGAAACAGTTCATTTTGACAAAAGAGTTCTATCTGTCCTATGAACTATGCGGTTCAATCTGGGCACAAGTTAGGAAATAAGATATTTATGAAAAAGAAGCGTAAAAGGGCAATCGGATCTTTAAAATCAGAACTCCTTGCAAAAGCCCGAGAAGCTGCTTTGACTGCTATCCAAATTTTCAACTCCCCCCAGATTTTATTCAAGTCAGAAACTTTTATTGTACTTATGGTGATAGCATGGACCTATATGCTTCATGCTTATTACAGATCTAAATGTATTGAGTACCGTTACTATAAGCAAGGTCCCAAAAACAGAATTTTTGAACGGACAAGAAAAGGAGGTCCTTATAGATATTGGGAACTTGAAACTTGCCTAAAGTGTGATGAATCCCCGATTGATCCAGACACAACTAATAACCTTCTATTTTTGATTGGACTTCGTCACGAAATTGAACATCAAATGACTCAATCACTTGATAATTATCTCAGTGGTCACTATCAAGCATGTGCCCTGAACTTCAACCGATATATAAAAGATCTTTTTGGAGACAGATATAGTATTGATGATCATTTGGCATTCAGCATTCAATTTATGAAAATCTCGGAGGAACAAATCCTTGGTTCCAAACTTGAAGTGGATATTCCAGAGCACCTACGAACATACATTGCCGAATTTGATGCTAAGCTTACCGATAATCAACGTAAGAGTGAACGTTATGTAATCCGGTTAGTGTTCCAATCAAAGTTAGTTAACCGCCCGGGGCAAGCAAACAAAGTTATTGAATTTGTTAAGTCTGACTCAGCAATCCCTCTTGAAGCCAGCGATAAATTTTATGTGGCAACAAAGGAAGTAGAACGCCCTAAATTTCTTCCTTCTGTTGTCGCTGCAAAGGTACAAGAAGCAGGCTTCACAAAATTTAGGACTCAACCAGAGCACGTCAGAATGTGGAAAGCAGAAGATGCCAAGAATCCCGGCAAAGGTTATGGCGTTGAGGTAGAAGGGAAATGGTACTGGTATGAATCTTGGATTAAGCGTTGTCTTGAATTGTGTGAAGCTGCAGGTGATAGCTATCGTTGACATACTAATCCAGTAGTTGAAAACTCTTGACACCACCTTATTTTTTCAACACTTCCTCACGATGCCATACCAATGCTTCTTGAGCAGGGTAGAGTTCTTCGTCCTCAGGGAATAATATCGTCTTACCTCGCAAAGTAGTCAGCAGCCACTCTGTCGGGCCATGCTCAATCATAAATTCTGAGACAATCACTTTATAATTTTTGTCCAAGGAAATTAAACCTCTATCAAAAGCCCAATGATGCAATTGGCAAAGCGAAATTCCATTTCGTACATCGTTATTCCCTGAAACCTCAAATGGTATGATATGTGCAGCTTCTGTTACACTTTCTCCATCCATTGTGATAATGCGCAACCGACAAATAGTACAAGTGTAATCGTAAATGCGCATAATTGCTTGACGAAAACCTGCAGTCCGAATTGGATTCTCTGCTTCAATGGGTGCTAACAATTCCAGAGACGAAAATGTGCGATCCACTCGTTGGAGCAGCGATTGTCTGTATTCTTCGATCTGTTGGTCCTCTGCGATGAGACTTTCGATTTCTTGCTTGAAATCAGCAAAATAAGTACGGATAAGCGTTTGACGGAGCACTTCTCGGTCGTGGGGAACAGTGAGCAAAACATAGAAATCTTCATCTAAACTTGCATATGCAACAACTTCTCTAAGACGAGAAACCGGTCTGATTCGACTCGCAACGTTCAAGACTTTTTCGTATCCAGCGTTTGGATGAAGATGCCAGAACCCCCTGTTTTGCAGATGGTAAAATGGCAAAGCAAGATCAGGTTTTCGATCAGTTACTACTTTTGTCCAATACTTCAGAAAAGTCTCTACCAAATCTGGGGTAAGATAAATTTTGTTTTCAGGAATCTGGCCCTGCTCAATTAGTTCAATAACCGTTAACAGAAGAAGCGGCTGATGAGGTGCTGCCCCATGTGCCCTGTCTATTCGCAGGCGTTCCATCTTTTGGACATATTTTTGTAAGGTATTCGTAGACATTTTCTCGTGATACGCTTAGATGAAGGTCTATATAGAAGTTTTGCAGCAAAGGTTAACTGTTTTTCAACAGATCAATTTTATCATATATCGAAAAAGAAAAGTCAATTTTTTATGAAGGACAATTAATCCTGCAAATCCTGATTCTGACGACCGACAACCGAAAACTGAAAACCATTCACAGGTGTGTAAATATTTTGACATTCAAGATTGAACGGAATAGAAAAACACCCATGAAACCAGAAAACGCATTGAAACCAATGAAAAATAAAACTCAACTTAATAACTAAATCTGTTTTAACTTTATTAATGTTGGTATATATGCTATAATATACCCATAACGTATTGGAACCCTTAGCACACACTAATACGATTCTTCAAACACTTCTCATCGGAAATAAACTTCTATAACTGTTATGCCCAACGCCTCAGAACATCTAAAGAAATAAAAAATGAAAACGCTGAAAACTTCAAAAAACGACAAAGAACAGGGCACACAACCCTGCGACGAGACGCTCAGAAAAGTCTTCCCAAGCAATATCTCTATCTTCCTTGACGATGCTTTTCATCAATCAAGTCGGCACAGAAACAACGATTTAGGAGCAGAAAGGAGAAGAATTCTCGATTATCCGAAATTGACAGACACATCAGTTGCCATGTGGTCTGGAACACGCTCGTAAAGGTTTTGTAGGAGCAGAAAATTCTTCTCCTTATTCGGGATACTTTGATATATTTCATAAGCCGATATATTTCATAAGCCGCATCAACGGACGAATCGCTGACGAAATATTTACACACTCCGATCCAATTGAGTTTTTGACATTTCCCTCAAAATGTGTTATCCTAAATTAGACGATGAAGGTTAGATAACATTAAAACCGATTTGAAATTGCAGACAAGGAGGAATAAAGAATGAAAAGGCTATTTTGTTTAGCTTGTGTGCTGGTGCTAATTTTCACAGGGCACACATTTGCACAGGATGTCGCAGTCTTTTATGACGCGGCTGTTGAAAATGGAGGCGGCTTAGCCGTTCCAAATCCGAAGCAGTTGGCTGAGATGATCGTAGATGAACTGGAAGCGAAAAAGTTAACTGCTGAAATTGTGGATAGCGACGAGTTAGCTGAGTATATGAAGGCGAACCCAAAGGGTATCTATATCATCACGCAGGGGAATACCCCTGGCACCATATTTAAGAAGGAAGGCAAGAAAGACCTTGTCTATACATGGCTAA
>JAPPMR010000779.1 GCA_028818995.1 Candidatus Poribacteria bacterium
CAATTACACTTACATTTTCTGAATAACTGATTTCTGCTGAACCTGAAGGGTTAATTTCCTGCTGTTTATCGTAAACTTTCAGGTCATTCGGATTAATAAGGTCGAATTGCCATATATCGTTTTCGTTCCATCTGAACCCAAAAACGATATCAACCTCAGTAGGATTTTGGATTTTGAATCTCTGAGTGCGCTTCAATTCTTCCAGGGATATATCATCTGATCCTACATTATTCTTAAATTGATAATATTTAGGTGGATTCCACCCTATCTGTTCCATAACCTCCTTGATTTCAGTAGTCTTGTCAAAGTACTCCGTTTCTGTTGAAAGAATACGACTTTTTTCCAGATCATTTCTATCCTCTGCTTTCTCGCTAAAACGGATTATTGGGTATCCTGAAGACACTTTTTCTGACAGTTCTCCAAATCTCCACTTTTCACCTCGCTTTATATATATCTCTGTCCATTTTTCGTCTTCGCGCCATCTGTACTGAAAAAATAAAGGTGACTGAGTATTATTGTGGATCATAAATGTTTCGATCTCTTTCAATTTCACCAGAGAAATTTTATTTGTTTCAGGATCAGACATGAATTGGTATCTAAGTGCATCATTGCTATCAATGTGGTCTTTCAAACCTCCATCGTCTTTGATTCCTATGCCGAAAGACCGAGATTTGGTTTCTAACTTCTGAATACTTTCAGATGATTCTGTACTATTTTGGGAATCTTTAAAACGTATCTTCGGATATTCAGTAGAAATATCTTTGGCGAGTAATAAATGTAGTTCCTCCTTTTTGGGTTCAATAAGTTTTGTTTCCCAATCTTCATCTTTTTTCCACTTAATTTCATAGGTCATAGGTAATTCAGTGTTATTATAGATCGAGAATATTTTTACTGGTTCTCTTGTCTTGTCTAAATCAATTATGGCTGATACAGGAACAGCAAAGGTAAGTGCCTTATCTTGATTTATTGATCTGGCGATCCCAATCAGTTTTCCATCCTTGTTGAGGACAGGACCTCCGCTATTACCGAAATAAGCATCTGCGGATAGAAGCAAATCTTTATCATTATATTCTTTGAAGAATCCTGCTTTCCAATGCCATAAAGGTCGTTGGGCTGGATGGCCTAAGATATGAACACGTTCATCTTCTTTCATCTTAGAATAATCAATAGAGGTTAGAGGTTTAAGCGGACTCGTTGTTTCTGGAAGGCCATCAAGTTCAATCATCGCTAAGTCAGGTTCGTTTCCTAAATCCTGATATTTTGCAATGACGCGTCCTCTGGTAACATAACCGAGACGTTGTAAGGTATTCTGATGATCCTGATGTCTATAAAATGGTTGTGCCCTAATTATGTTCCCCGAGAAGTCCCTAACAGCAAAAAAGACCTTTACCTCTTTATAGTCTTTGACAACATGTGCGTTAGTAACAACGAGTCTATAGTCTTTGTTAATAAGCACACCACTTCCACTTCCCTTGTCATGGACGATCCATACCACATAACGGGTTGACTCATCTTTTATTTTGTCGGGGGGTATTCGTAATTGACCCGAACTAATGCATTGCATACAGAATACCAACAACACAGTTGCTAACATTAAAACAAATATTTTTCTATACAAAATTAGTGTTTTCATTGGGTCTCCTTTATGAGTGCGGGGGTTTAGGTTTCCCCGCAGGTATTCCCCTTACGGGTTTATTTTTCTATATTTGCCATTATGATTCTTCTCCATTTGCCATTATGATCAAGCACAACAGAAGTGTTTATTTGTCCCGGAATATCTAAACTTACAGGTATAAATATTGGGACTTCTTTACTGTGTAGTCTCCGACGTATATCTAACATATCAAGCTGGTATTCTGGTGCTTTGGAACGATTATCTTTCATCCATTGTTCGGATTCTGTAACACTTAGAACTTTGAAACCAAATTTTTCTAAACGTTCTACGAAAGCATTCCACTTTTCAAGTGGCGGTCTCGGTCGCGGTGGATAAGTAAAATCTTTCGCGGCAACTCTAAGATTACCCTTATGATCGCTTGTAATAATGGTTCCTCTTTCCCGATAAGGTTCTTCCTTGACCGAATATTTCTCCCTAAAAGAAACCCTACGAGGCATTGATATTTTTGAACGATTATCTTCCATCCATCGTTTGGTCTCTGTAATACTTAGAACTTTTAAACCATGTTTTTCTTGATCTTTTACCCAACTATTCCACAGTTGAAGTCGCGTTGGGCTTGTTACTATAATTACTTCATCCTGTTGCTTACAACCCGATACACCCGTTATAATCGCAATTATTATACAGAGCGACAACAGTCTAAACATGATATTCTCCTTTATTTATTGCGAGGGTTTTGCGTCTCCCCACAGGGCATATCTATTTCCAATACTTAAACGCTTCTAATACTTCGTTCCATTTGCCATAGGTTTTAACACGACATGCATATTCATGCACTTGTTCCTTGTTAGGCCTTATTCCGTTAAACACATTGGTCACGACCCAGGGTGAGACTTCCGTATCATTATCATCAGTTTCAAATACCAAAGCGTTTATTTTGGGAATCTCATCATCCCATTCATTCTCAAGTTTTTCAATCTTCCTATGAATACCTCCTAAAATGTTGTTGGCTAAATGGTGACCTGGTCCTCTATCAAGCAGAGTCAAAAGTTCTTTATATGTAGATCGCTTCTGATGGACAAGGTGCAACAATGTTATATACATTTCTCTCTTTGTATTGTCTGATACAGCCATTTGTTCCTCCTATATGATACAGGATTTTGCGTCTCCCCGCAGAACAGGAATTAAAAGTTTATAGTAGAATCCATAATTATTTATACATGACGGTAGGTTCGGTTTCCTAACCGAACCTGTGTAAATCGTGCGGTTAGAAACCGCACCTACCAGGGAGTGTAAACATATTTTTGGATTTCACTATAATGTATAGGCGGATGTGAAAACCGCCTATACGTCTATTTTGCTGATTGGGTTTGTATCTATGTAGATTTTGAATCAACTATACGCTATAACAGCGAGGTTAGGAAACCTCGCCTACCAGGGAAAGGTTACCATGCGAAGTAACGAAATTATTCTCCACCGTTAGTACCTGCCCAAACTGCACCACGCTGGAGAAGGGTACTGAACATCTCATGTTGACATGCTGCTGGATCGTGTCCAAGGGCAAGATAGAACACTTTACCTTCACCCCAATTCTTTGTCCATGCAACTGGCATCGCTTCGCCTTTCCATAACGCTGAAGCAAGCACATGATTACGTGGATCGTAATCGAGAATATACTGTTCATCCGTCACGACGAATTCGTCAAGTCCCTCTGTGATTTCGTGTTCACCATCCACTATACTGACCTGATAGTCACGATAGCGCGGATGTGTGGTAAAGTATCCACCGACCATTGAACGATATTCTGGGCATCCACGGAAAGAATCGGCAGCTGAATGTATGCCGACATAACCTTTTCCTGAAGCGACATAGTTTAGCAACCCGTTCTTCTGTGCATCCGAAATTTCACCGACCGTATAATAAAAAACGATAAGGTCATACGGATCTAAGTTCGGTGATACCAGTGCGTCGAGATCGTCCTCAACAGTCGTAATCTCAAATTCATCTCGCTGTGAGAGAGCTTTGACAATTTCTTCGCTGCAGCCTTTCCAATTATGAATTGCGCCGCCTGCGAAAACAAGTGTATTAATCTTTGCCATTTTTAGCCTCCTTGATATGTAATAGTGCTATTATATCATAGACATATTAAAATTACAAATTGCGTTAACATCAGAACAACGGTATCAGTTTTTAGTTTTTTAATTCGATACGTAATAGCACCTCTAATAAAAGAGGCGCAATGAATTGCGCGACTACAAACGTGTTTTTTGGTAATTGGAATCGCTATTCGGAGATCACTCTCAATATTCAGCAACAAATACCCTGTTACGAGAACACTTCCTTATAACCTTTTGGCAAAGGTTTTCCAGCGACAAGGGCAGATTTAAGGGGCCGGACATGTCGGCAACTACCACGATGGGTAAACCCAGGGCAATCGCATGTAATATCTGCCCCGATTACCTCTAACGTATAAAACTTGCCTTTTTGTGATGAACTTTCGGCGTGATAGACTGTTCGTTGTGGTCCAGTGAGGACGTCTGCTAAAATACGGATTGCCTCTTCTGAATACGGACGGAGTTGTTTACGTGTGGCTTCTTGCAGATGTGAGGTGTTCTCTTCAAGATATGTGTCACCTGCTTTCTGAAGCACGTCATGGATATTGGACTCCTCAATTTTATTGGGTTGAACAGACAATGCATTCATCATCCGCTTGAGTTCACTTAGCACATCCAACTGAAGCGCAGCTTCTCCACCCGGCACCATAATTGAACCTTCAACGATGGCGTCCATTAACGCCGCTTTTGTTTCTAATACGGTTTTAACAAACGAATCGATCGTGCCATTTGCAATCATATAGGTAACGTTGACAGTCCCAGTTTGCCCAATACGGTAGGCGCGATCCTCCGCTTGCCAATGGTTAGCGGGCACCCAATCTAAATCGTTGAACACAACTTGTCGCGCTGCGGTCAGATTTATGCCAACGCCTGCAATGTGCATGTTAGCCACAAACAATCTGATGTTATCATCGTTTTGAAAACGGTCAACTCGGTCCTGTCTCTGATGCGCGGGAACTGCACCGGAGACGTAAACCGCTCTGTCCTTGAAGTGCTGTCGGAAACGCTGCATCGTATTGAGGAACGATGTAAAGATAATCACCTTTTCACCCTGTTCCAAAGCATTTTCTACGAATTTGATGGTGTGGCGGCATTTGACAAACGCAATTGCTCGGCGCACTTGGGTAATCCTACCCATTCCAGTTCCTAAATCGGTAGTGTCTATTGATTCATCTAATTCTTCGCTTTCTTCCGATGATAGACCAATGGATTCTGGTAATCCAGCAATAGCTTCAGGTGACTCAAATTTAGATAGGAATTCTTGGACTAATCGATTGTAGTGTTGGATTGCATAAGGGTGCAGTTCAACGTCCATCCAAGTTCGCACCTTCGGTGGCAGGTCTAACACCTCATCTTTTGTGCGGCGCAGCATCATACCGTGTAGTTGCACGGTTAATTCCTCTATATTGCTTGCACCATCTGCCACTAACCCGAAATCTCCCTGATATGCTTCACAATAACGTTTAGCGAAACTGAGAAAACTTTTTCCGAGCGGATGATTCAGAATTTGTAACAAAGGGAAAAGGTCGCGGGGACGGTTTGTCATCGGGGTCCCAGTCAGCGCGTGGACAACGGGATCATCCTCAATCGATTCAACAAGTTTTGCCCCGTTTTTACTTCGCTGGCTCTGGTAATTTTTTAGGTAGTGTGCCTCGTCAAAGACCACACCTTTCCAGTCAAATCCAAGCAGTTTGTCAAGATTTTTACCGAGGATTTCATAGTTAATGATAACCCAACCGTTGTAGTCTGTGGGAGGAAGTGGGGCAGGACCAACGATGGCAGGTTCGACATCAGGGAAAACGATTTTGATTTCGCGTGCCCAGTTACGTTTTATAGAAGCAGGACAGATGATGAGATAAGGACCTTCCGGTTCTGCCTCAACCATCGCGATGATGGACTGACGCGTTTTACCCAATCCCATATCATCGGCAAGGAGAGCACGGCGGCGACCTAAAAGAAATGCAATACCTTCTACTTGGTGGGGAAATAAACCTTCCGCAATTTCTTCGGCACGCTTGACGCTTATTTCCTGCATGCAGTTTTCCTTTTGTATGGAGATTTCTAACCTGATACCCTATCTATCAACGAGCCAAAAATCTCCATTACTTACAATGCTTAGCTGCTTTAGCATAACAGCACCGGGAAAATTCGGTGCCATGCCGATACCCATTGCAAAAACCTTTCCGTTTCCTTTGGCATGGCTGCCTACCAACGTAAGGTCTGGTTGTGTAATACTTGTCGGGATTCCATCGCTAAAGAGAACAACGATTGTTGGTGAAGTTTTGGCTGTTTCTGTCAATACCGTGAGCATATCGTGGTCAGTGCCTTTTGTATGGATTTGTGATTTAATATCCGCCAAATACGTTGACGAAGCTTCAACTGTCTCCTCCGTAACAGGCACAAACTTATTCTGATAGACGACCAATTCAGTACTAAACGCCACGATGTTAAAACTATCGTGGGGTTCAAGGAAGGTGAGCGAATCTTGCATGATGTCTAAAATCTTTTTGAGTTTTCGATCAGCCAAATCCTGCATGCTGGCAGACAGGTCAACGCAGTAGACAATACGTTGTGGTCCCTCTTGTGCCTCAATAAACTTAACCAACCGACTCTTAATACGTTCAGGAGCCTTCTTTTGTTTCTTAATGGGTTGCTCAACCCCTCTCTGTATACGGGGTGCACCTTCAAATTTAATAGATGTCGGGCCAGGGGCAAGACCTTCGCCCAAATTTACTTTTTCAAAAGGGCGAAACTCAGTTGGTTCATCTGCAGAAACAACACCGCGATGTGTTACGGGTTGGTTGCTCGTTAAAATCTTCATCTGCGGTTGATTCGTACTCTGGGTGGTTTGTTTGCGGATTTGGGGGCGTTTCGGTTGTATGATGCGTTTTGTTTTCGGCTTTTCTACTTCTGTAAAGAACGCATCCATAGTTTCTATATGTTGGCTTGGTGCAACTTTAAACCAGTAAAAGAAACCGATTACGCCAACGATGAGATGTAATCCGACTGAAATGAGGAGCGATGTGCTTGATTTATATTTCATTTAGTTGTGTTCCAAAATAAAAGCCAATTATTTACTCAATGCTAATTCCATCTCTCAACAACAACCTTTTTCTGTGTGAAGAAATCGACGGCATCCCAACTCTGTCCGTGCAAATCACCAAAGAAACTATCTTTCCAACCGCTGAATGGGAAGAACGCCATCGGTGCTGCAACACCGATGTTAATACCGATGTTTCCTATCTGTGCCTCATAACGAAACTTGCGTGCTGATGCACCACTGCTTGTGAAAAGACATGCCATATTACCATATTTACCGCTGTTGATGAGTGCGATTGCATCGTCAATCGTTTCAACGTGGATGAGTCCTAATACGGGACCGAAAATTTCTGTCTTCGCAATATCTCCTTGTGGGTCAAGATTGCCGAGGACGGTTGGACGAATGAAGTTTCCATTTTCACCACCACTGATGTTCGGATACCGACCATCAACGAGAACGCGCGCGCCGGTATCTATGCCAGTTTGAATTACCCCTTCAATTCGCTTTCTACTTTGATGTGTGATGACAGGTCCCATCTGCACACCATCTTCTAATCCATTTCCGACAACTCTGTCCGTAGCAATGTCGCTAATGGCTTTTGGAAACCAATCCCTTGCACCCCCAACAGCGAAGGCGAGGGACGCAGCAAGACACCGCTGCCCAGAACATCCAAAGGCACTATCAGCAGTAGCATTGGCAGTAAACTGCGGATCAGCATCCGGTAAGACAATCAACGGATTTTTTGCACCACCTTGACATTGAACCCGTTTGCCATTTGCTGCAGCTTTTGCATAGATAGCCTTTGCCGTTGCAGTTGACCCAACAAAACTGATAGCGCGGATTTCAGGATGTTCCAAAATGGCGTTTACAGTCTTTTGCCCACCGTTAACAAGATTGACAACACCTTGAGGCAGTCCTGTCTCTTCAAGAAGTTGGAATATCTTCTGCATGGTAAGCGGTACTTTTTCAGAAGGTTTGACGATGTAGGTATTCCCACAAGCGATGGCATACGGAAGAAACCAGAAAGTTATCATTCCGGGAAAATTGAACGGGGCAATCACTGCACATACACCGACAGGTTGACGGACCATAAATTCATCAATCCCCGTAGCGATGTCTTCCAAATTTGTGCCTTGCATCAACGTGGGAATGCCGCACGCGACTTCAACGTTTTCAATAGCACGCCGCATTTCGCCTTTCGCTTCGGCAAGTGTTTTTCCACACTCCATCGTAATCGTTTGCGCGATGTCATCAAGGTTTTCTTCTAAAAGGTTTTTTAGTTTGAATAGGTACTGAATCCGTTGGACAGGTGGGGTGCGGCGCCATTCGTCAAGCGCAGATGCAGCGGCTGTCGCTGCCTGATGCACTTCATCCGCAGGTGACAACGGGACTTGTGTTAAAACCTCGCCAGTAGCAGGGTTTGTTACATCAAGCATGTTGACTGCTGCAGATTCGTGCCATGTGTTGCTTATATAATTCAAGATCGGCTTTGGGGGGTTCATCATCTTCTCCATCCTCAGAGTACTATGAGAGTTGTTAGTGCTTCGTCAACATATTATTATAGGTCGCGATTCGGAGATCGCTCCTACCTATGTGCCACTTATGGTAGGAGGGAACTCCGATTCCCGACTATCAGTGCCTTTCGCCGCGATTCGGAGATCGCTCCCGCCAAATCATGCAGAATACCAAACGCGTATTCTGCCAAGCGCATTTGGCGTTGATTCACAAGTGAAGTGTCCAATTATTTTAATAATTCACCATAATCAGTTCTGTCCACCTAACAACTTAAGTACTTTCATCTGCTCAACCGCAGCTAAAACCTGTGGGTCATGTTCAAGTTCATCCTTCGTGTTTTGCGTAACCACAGCGATAGCATACTTTATTCCGATGTCGCTGAGGATGATCTGTTCTTCAGTAAGGGCATCCGTCAATTTTCTATATGCCTGTAGAAGTTTTGAGGCTTCACGGTCATCCCGCGAGGCATGTTCAGCAGCTGCTAACTTTTCTAAAACATCATCACCGTTCTCTTCAACAAAAGCGATTAGTTTTTCGTGATTGCGCAGTTTGATTTGCATCTGCACTTCAGATCGGCTAAATCCTGCTGTTTCAACATCTGGGATAATCCCAATTTTTTCTATATCCACATCATTTGGTGTATAGTAGCGAGCAATCGTTAATTTTACACCTGCCTTTGAATCCCTAAGTGGAAATATTTTTTGGACTGATGCTTTTCCAAAGGTTTTACTTCCCATAACAAGACCTCTTTTATGATCTCTTATCGCACCCGCAACAATTTCGGAAGCACTTGCACTGCCACCATCAACCAAAACGATTAACGGTAGTTTTTCCCTTGCTTCTCCTTGTGCGTGGAAGGGTTTACGATCCTCAGCCTTACGCCCTTTACTGTAAACAACGAGTTGTCCCGGTTCAAGAAAATCGCTTGCAATTTCAACAGCAGAACCGAGAAGACCACCTGGGTTCAAACGCAAATCAAGGATAATACCGGTGATATTGTTCTCATTGAATCCTGCTAAGGCGTTATCAACATCATTTCCTGTCGTTTCAAGGAACTGATTGATTTTGATGTATCCGATATTATCGCCAATAATGTCATTTTCCACGCTTGGCATACGAATAACTTCTCGCGTGAGTGTAACTTCTATTGAGTTAACCTCTATTGGGTTATCCTCCTTCGGACGAATAATGGTAATTGAAACTGAAGTGCCGGGTTCACCTCTCAAAAGGTCAACTGCATCATCTAATGTCATGACTGCAGTAGATTCGCCATCAATCTGGCTGATAATATCCCCGTTTTGTATCCCAGCAAGTGCGGCTGGGTTGCCTTTGAAAGGTGTAATGACAGTTATCATATTTTTACGCATACCGACGGTCATACCGAGTCCGCCATAATTTCCACGGTTCGGTGTGTTGAACGCGATGAGGTCAGGTATGAATTGGCTATATGGATCCAAAGTGCGGAGCGTCCCTTTGATTGCCCCCTCTATCAGTTTCTTAGATTCCGGATTATCAAGGTGTTCCTGTTTTATATAAGCCAAGATTTCAGAAAAGAGTGCCAGATGCTCTAATAGTATTTCATCTTCTGTTTTTGCGTTTTCAGTTTCAGCAAAACTCCAACTTAACGGAAGAAAAACCGAAACGAAAACTGTTAAAAAGATGATGCAAGTGTAATTTTTTTTCATTTTTTACTCCATTTCAATATTTCAAAGGTCAAACTTTATCATATTCTACTCAATTTAGAAATAATATTTCGAACTCTTGGGTTTAATGTGATGTAAAAAGCAACGATGACTGCTATTGAACCAAAGAGTAGGTCAAACCAGTCCATCCGGTCTTTCATGTGTTCCCATCTTGAGCTGCCTGAGTATACGGTTTTTGCCATAGATGTGGCTGCCTCTTCCGTAAGAGACGGTTCACTCGCTATAAGTTGCTCAGTCATTTGTGTAAGCGCATTCCATTGAACATCAAGATATTTCCCGATAAAGATACCGATCACAGAAAAAATAGCAGCACCGATTGCAACCATCAACCACTGCTTTTTCTCATTAGGCTCAATGGCACCAGAACAAGTTAGAAGCATTCCAATGCCGCTGAATAAACCGATACCAATAGCAATCAACCCCGCAGTATTGCCTGTCCACTGAATATACTTCGCCCAGAGGACTCCGCCTAATATCGCTCCAATCAGTCCACCTAAAGGAGCAATTACTATCTTCATTTTTTCCCTTATAGCGTGCTATATTGCAGGCTTCTGTAAATGGTGGTCAGTGTTTTGCTCAAAAGTATAAGCGACACGTAAAAGCGTTTCTTCATCAAAGGGTGCTGTAAGCAACTGCAAACCTACAGGCAATCCACTTTTTACCAAACCGCACGG
>JAPPMR010000849.1 GCA_028818995.1 Candidatus Poribacteria bacterium
CACGAAAAATGATCATACGGAAGTAGGTCTCATTTATCGTTATAAGCATTGGAGCAGGGAGTTGGACGACTCCCTACTTTTTTGTCCAGATTTCCACTTGACAAGACAGAACGTTAAATAGTACAATGATTGCTATGGAATATCAAAAGGGGACGAAAGCATGATACAACAAGAGTTTCCCGAAGTCACACAAGGGACTCTCACACCAGATAAAGTCTCCATGACATTGGCAGAATTTCTTGAAAACGATATAGAGGGGTATGAATACGTTAAAGGAGAATTAGTGCCGAAGTCACCAGCCACAAGAGCACATAGTAAGATTCGTGTTAAGGTTATCCGACATTTAGACCAGCATGTGCGTGAGAATCAGTTAGGGGAGGTGCATGTAGAGGCAACTTTTCGGGTCGGTGAACGAGGATTGAAACCCGATGTAGCGTTTGTTTCAAGTACCCGATTGGATGGAGACGAAAACAAAGGTTTTCCGGTCCCTCCCGATCTGGCGATTGAGGTTATTTCGCCGACAGATGTTCAGGCACGCGTTGTGGATAAAGCGTTCGCCTATCTGAATGCCGGCACACGTCTCGTCTGGATTCTTGACCCCCACTCCCAAACGGTAACAGTTTATCGTTCTGAAAGAGTTATTGCACTGCTCACTTACGAAGACACACTCACGGGTGAAGATGTTGTGCCGGGATTTAGCTGTCCCGTCTCACAACTCTTTGAGTAATTGTGTCTTTTATTAATCTTTTAGGTGTGAGAGGGAAATAAAAAAGCGGAACAAGAAACATTTTGCAAGATAAAAACTGACATGACAACTATTGCGTAATGTATTGTAACTGGTTTTAACGCAATGCATTGGGCTTATCAGGAGAAATTTATGGCAAATCAACCTTTACCAACTATTCCTCGCCGACGCTTAGGGAGAACAGAATTAAGCATACCTGTCGTCCCGTACGGCACACAAGGTTTCGGCAACAATTTCGGCTTTGTTTCTGATGAGGATGCTGTAGCACTGATTAAACACGCAATCTCTATCGGTGTAAATCATTTTGATTGCGCACGCTGTTACGGTGATTCGCAACGGAAACTCGGTTTAGCGATGAAAGAAATTCCACGTGAGGATGTTATCATCACTGCTCGGCTCTGTTGTCACTCTGCGGCAGATTGGGGCGGATATGGACAGGGCAGACCCGACTATTCTGCTGATCGCGCTATCGCTGATCTTGAAGACCAACTTGAATTGCTGAATGTTGACTACCTGGATGGAATGCTGATCCATGATCCACATGAAATTGATCCGACACTTGAAAAAGGCGGAACGTTGGAAGGTTTACTCAAATGTAAAGAACGTGGACTTGTCAGATTTGTCGGTTACGGTATGCGCCAGCATGACTTTCATCTCAAAGCCATTGCGACAGGTGATGTTGACCTACTCTTATGCTTCAATGACTATAACCTTGTCCGACAAACTGTACAGGATACAATTCTCCCCGCCGCTGCTGAGGCAGACATCGGCGTAATGAATGGGTGGTCTATTCTTCGTGGTATCCTCACAGGTGTTGATCTTGATGCAGAAATTGAACGGGGACGTTGGAAAAAGGAAGGTGATGTTGCAGCATCATATCCAATTTGGGAATGGTGTGTTGAAGAAGGCATCAGTATATTGCAGCTTGCACTTCAGTTCTGTTTGAAAGAAGAGCGGATTCAAGGCAATAACATCGGTAGCCTTAATGTTGAGCAACTTGAGGCAAATGTCATCGCTGCCAGTACACCGTTACCAGATGAAGTGTGGGAAAAATACGAAGAAAAGTTCGGGTCAAAGAATTAATTTATCTAAAAATTTGTGGGTTGCACGCGGAAGCGGGTAATCCTGCAGCGCAGTAAGTGTGACCCATTTTGCGTTTATCGGTCCGTTCAGAGTTACCTCACCTAAAAGATAATCACATTGAAATACATCCACGACTATTTTGAAATGGGTGAACGCGTGTTTGACACGGGTGAGGTATTTGACATTGGTGACAGAAAGATTGACAACATCTGTGATGTGACGGATACAGGCATCTTCGGCAGTTTCGTTTTCACCGATCTGCCCATTAGGAAATTCCCAAAGTCCACCAAGTAAACCGTCAAGTGGTCGCTGGACGATTAAAACTTTTGATGCTTTGTAGATAACACATGCAGCAATATGATGTTCTGGTGTCGGTTTCGTTTTACGTCTATGTGGGAATTCATCTTGGCGGGCTGAGTGGAATGCGTCGCAAAACATATTTACAGGACAGACAAGACAAGTTGGTGACTGCGGACGGCAGACAGTTGCCCCCAATTCCATCATCGCTTGATTGAATAGACCGGGTTCATCCTGATCTAAAAGATCGTCTGCTTTTCGCTGAAAGTGTTTCGCTGACGAAGCCTCGTTAATAGGCGCATCTATCAGGTAAAGACGTGCTAACACACGTTTAATGTTACCGTCAACTGCGGCGTAAGGTTTATTAAAAGCAATGCTATGTACCGCTGCGGCACTGTAATCTCCTACCCCTGGCAATTTCCTGAAAGTAGCATAGTCCTTTGGTATTTCCCCGTCGAACTCCTTTATAATAAACTGTGCCGCCTTATGTAAATTCCGTGCTCGTGCATAGTAGCCTAATCCTTCCCAGACTTTCAGGACATCTTGTAGTGGTGCAGCAGCAAGTTGTTTAACATTTGGAAACCGCTCTATAAATCTTTCATAGTAGTCCACAACCTTTTTAACTTGCGTCTGCTGGAGCATCACCTCCGAAACCCAAATCCGATAGGGTTCATCAATCCCTCGCCACGGCAGTTTCCTCTGATACTTTTTGAACCATGTTAGTAATGCCTCACGAAATTCTTGCGGGGATTCCGTTATCTGTTTTTTAATCATAACTTTAATTTCTTAGTTGAGATCTCTCCAACACTTATCTCAACTACATATCTATTGCAATCCGAAACCCAACATTATGAACTGCACGAATCGGTTCGTACGCAGCACGATTCGCACAACGCGCAGCAAACTCACCACGTGGTAACCACGAACCGCCGCGAATTACCTTGCGTCTACCTTCAACTGCACCCATCGGATTATCCGCAGGCGAGTATTTATATGTTTCGGCATGAAACCAATCGCTGCACCAATCGTAAGCATTCCCTGCCATATCATAGCAACCAAAAGGACTGATACCCTCTGGATAACTACCAACTGGAGTCAACTTTTTTAGTTGAGACTCAGATGTGTTTGCTCGACTTGCATCCCATACATTTCCCCAAGGATATTCTCTGCCATCGGTGCCGCGCGCAGCTTTTTCCCATTCAGCCTCTGTCGGCAGGCGATATTCCTCTTCTGTTTCCCTGCTAAGCCATTGTAAAAAAATGGTCGCATCATACCAACTTACACCTACAACCGGATAATCTTTCCCATTGAAACGCTCATCCCCCCAATACATAGGTTGTCTATATCCTGTTGCCTTAACATATTGCGCGTACTGCACATTTGTAACGTGGTAGATTCCAATGGCATAAGCATCCAGTGTGACGCTACGTTGTGGTTCTTCGGGGTCGGTCTTCCGCATTCCTGTTGGGTAAGTTCCCATCGTAAATGGACCAGCAGGGATTTGGATTAATGGGTAGTTGAGAAGTTCTATGTGCATGTTGGCGCGTAAAGATTATAGTAAAATCCGAAAATATGTTCACATTTCAATGAACAACAATCCCACACCCCTCGCCGCTGGCGAGGCGGGAATGCCCAAAAGCGCATTCGGCGTTGATTTGAGGGAATGACTAAACGTCATTCATACCGTTGATTTCTTCCTAACCTCGCTAATGTAAAGGTAATTATGGATTTTACTATAAAAGTCGGTAAATTATTTGTCTTAGTATAACACATCTGGTGGCAATTTTCAATATAACAAGAGTTCAATAATCCTATCTTATTTGACATTCGTTCAGCAAATATGTTATTATTTTCACCACAAACGGTATCCATCTGTTTTGGAAAGAATACGACACTAAACATAACTAGTGGAGTATCCATTCTAAAATTATAGGTATCAGTAACAGTCGGGAATCGGAGTTCCCTCCTACAAAGAGGTACCATCTTCTGTAGGCGGTGAATGCCTAAATGGTATTCATACCGTTGATTTCGCTCTCCGAATCGAGACCTATACCGCAATTTTAGGATAGGCAGACCACTAGTGAAATTCTCTGTGGACTTTTAGGCTTTTTGATGGAGGCAGTCAGTGGCACAGATACCACAACGAACACTTTTCGATCTGACACAAGATGGCTTAGTTATTGGTGAAAAAATTCAGCGTATCTATCCTGAATTTGATGTGTCCACTTTTGTTATGGACGTTCGGAAAGAGATGGAGGGACAGACGATTTACAACGTGACGAAAGCCATCGGACGTGTATTACGCCATCACCTTCCCCAAAACTATTCTGAGGCACTTGCCATCTTAATGAATTATGTTGATGCCGAAGCCATACCAATACCGACATCATATCCCACCGCTGAAACTGAGACGTGTCTGAGACCGATTTCCCACTTCATCCGTTTATACGGACTTGCTAATTTTGACGCATCTCTGGATGCTTTCGCTCTACTCTCAAAATACCGCTGCACTCGCGGCGGAGAAATCCGTGAGTTTATCATTAAAGACGCTAATCGATGTTTTCAACGTTTTAGTGAATGGGTCAAAGACGAAAATGCAAACCTTCGTTTGTTTGTTGCTGCTGCCCTTTGCACACGTGGCACATGGCAAAAATGGTTGCGTCCGTTTATTCAAGACCCGCAGCCAATTTTGGCGCTTTTGGAAACACTAAAAGATGACCCTGATGCACGCGTTCGAGAGCACGTTGCAAAAGATATGCGCGACATTGTGAAGGACTATCCAGAAATAGGATATACTACGTTGGAACAATGGAGTCAGGACGGTAGCGCAGAAACAGAGAAGATTCTTCGGCAAGCACTTAAATATCAAGTGAAGATTGGTGATAAACGCGCTTATAAATTACTCGGTTTAGGAATGCCGCAGGAGTTAGGAAAGGCGGAAATTGCTTTAATTGAATTGCGGTCTGAATCCCAAAGCCTACCAATCAACGTACCATTTCGTTTTTCGTTTAGTTTTCAAAGTGGATCTGATGAACCCCAAACGATTCTTACTTACTATATAATCGCCTATAAACGTCCAACTGGACACATCACGCGCAAACGCTATCGGTTCAGTCAGAGGAAGTTGAAACCGAAACAACGCGTTGCTTACGAAAAATCCCTTTTTCCTTTGCCATCGCTAAAGCAGTTTGATGACGGGAAAGCGTGCCTCGGATGGCATCGTTTTGAACTTGAGGTGAACGGCAATGTGATTGGCGGCTTTGACTTCGAGGTGACAGGACCAAAAGATAGGAAAGCCGTTTGAACATATCAGTTTGTAGGCATGAAAACAACATTTTGGCATTAGGAGGAGTTCTGAAAATGACAGGTGAAGAAAAATTTAAGGTTGACCTTGAAGGATATCTCGTCATTAAGAATGTTTTGACTGAAGATGAAGTCACAGAAATGAATGCCTTTATTGACAAAGGTGAAACAAATGGACGACCAAGTCTTTGGGGAGAACCGTTTAAGAATCTGATTGACCATCCAAAAATACTTCCATACCTTATTGAATTGTTGGGACCAAATGTGCGTCTGGATCACGATTATGCACTCTTCATGGATACAGGCGGTAAAAGGGGTGGATTGCATGGGGGTGAAGATGGTGGACACGCACGTGGAAACGTAGGCGATCATTGGTATAAGTATCGTGACGGAGTCATGCGGAACGGATTATGTGTTATGACATACAATTTGGCAGATGCCCCTGAAGGTGCTGGCGGGTTTGCCTGTATCCCAGCGAGTCATAAAAGTAACTTCGCACCAGAAATTCCGAGAGAGGTTCGCAGTTTTGAACGTGCAGCACATTATGTCGTTCAACCACCGCTTGAAGCAGGGGATGTGCTGTTTTTCACTGAAGCACTTATTCATGGCACAATGCCATGGACAGCAACGCATCAGCGGCGTGCCTTGCTATATAAATATAGTCCTGGACATTCCGCGTGGTCAGGGAATTACTACGACATTAGCCAATATACTGACTTGAGCGAACAACAGATACGGATGCTTCTGCCGCCTTCTATCGGTCGGAGGCCGCGCGTTGTAGAACAAAGGGAAAATTAACTGATAACTACCACATTGAAAGGAATTCAAATCCAATGACAGGTGAAGAAAAATTTGCTGTAGACCTTGAGGGTTATCTGATAATAAAAGACGTTTTGACAGATGATGAAGTCGCAGAGATGAACGCTTTTATTGACAAAGGTGAAATGCAGGGAGCTCCGAGTCTGTGGGGAGAACCGTTTAAACGGCTCATTGATCATCCGAAAATTCTACCCTATCTTGTAGAGATGTTGGGTCCAAATGTCCGCCTTGATCACGATTATCCTATTTTTATGAAAGATGGTGACGGGCGCGGTGGACTCCACGGTGGTGAAGATGGTGGTCGTCCGGGCGGTCCTGAAGGGGATCACTGGTACAAGTATCGGGACGGTGTAATGCGTAATGGGTTGTGCGTAATGACTTATAATCTTGCTGATGCTCCCGAAGGTGCAGGCGGATTTGCATGCATTCCAGGAAGTCATAAAAGCAATTTTTTGAGAGAAATACCACCAGACGTTCGCAATTTTGAGCGTCCAGTACACTATGTTGTTCAGCCGGCCCTTGGAGCAGGAGATGTGTTGTTTTTCACGGAGGCACTTGTTCACGGGACAATGCCATGGAAAGCGGGACATCAACGTCGTTCTTTGTTATACAAATACAGTCCGGGACATTCCGCGTGGTCTGGAAATTATTACGACATCAGCAAATATGGAGAATTAACCGATCAACAGAAACGGATGCTGATGGCGCCTTCAATTGGTGGAAGACCCCGCGTCGTAGATTCGAATTGAGAAGAAACCACTAAAATGAGGACTGTGTAATGCCAAAAACCCAACTGACAGGCAAACAGAGCGACTTTCTTAAAATCGTTGTTGCTGCGGCAGGTCGTGGTGACCTTGAGGCAGTTCGGCAATTTTTAGAATACAAACCTGAATGGCTTCACACTATCGGTTCGCATGGCAGGACGATGCTGTGGGAAGCAGCATATCGCGGTAAGTTGGAAGTCGTTAAATTTCTGGTAGAACAAGGTGCTGATATGAATCTTCCAGGTTGCCACCTTAGCCAACACGATCTTGAAATAACGCCTTACTGTGTTGCGCGGCACGAAGGACGCGACGAGGTCGCGGATTATCTGTTACAGCAAGGTGCAATAGTTGATGTGCATACCGCGGCTTATCTTGGTGATTTTGATACGACGCTTTCGCTCCTTGATAACGATCCCAATCTTGTCAATAGCGGATACCTTCAATCTGAGATGCTGCCGTCAGGAGAACTAGACTCATTTGAATACCGAGATACCGAGTGGGCAACGCCTCTCTGTTATGCCATCGTTGGAGGAAACATACGGATTGTTGAATTGCTTATCTCAAGAGGTGCGATAATTGAACCACACAGTAAACTCTTGCTGGATCACGCTGTATCTACAGATAGAGTAGACATAGTTAAATTGCTATTCGAAAATGGTGCCGATCCAAGCGAAGCACCGAGAATTTATGATGATAATTCTGAGATGAGTGTGCTGCTCAAGTCTCAAGGAGTCCCGTCCAAAGACATAAACGCTTTTGACTGGATGGGTTGGCCTCCACTTCCTTATGCATGCCGTGGGGATAAAGGCGAACACCCCGAAAAGGTTTTGAGCCTTTTGAAACTCGGTGCGGATATTGATGTCCGAAGTAGCAAAGGGAAAACAGCATTGCACTGTGCTGCAAAGGCAGGATTTCTCAAAGTCATCAATGTGTTAATAGAAAACGGTGCGAATATTGATACAATCGACAACAATGGTGAAACGCCACTGTATGAGGCGATCCGATCCACGATAAAGAATCGTGAAAAGCAGTGTGCTGCTTTAGAAGCGTTGCTCATCAAAGGTGCAAATCCCAATGTCAAGAACCGTAGAGGGTTAACGCCGCTACAAGTTGCTCAGCAAATGCGAAGAGCAGATTCCGAAGAAGTTGTTGAGTTGTTAAAAAAATATAATGCCGTCTAATTTACCAATTCTACTTTTTGGTTTGTAACCTGATTTTGTGAAAATGAAAACTCCTTATACACGCGAAAAACTAATCCAAGATTTTTCTCATCTCGGCATAGAAAAAGCAGATATTTTTTTTATCCATTCCTCCTTCAAGAGTTTAGGGCAAGTTGCAGGCGGAGCGGGTACTGTTATTTCTGCGCTTGAAGCGGTTATCGGACAAGAGGGATTGATTTTGATGCCTTCGTTTAACCTTCTACCGAGTCGTGAAGAACGTGTGGGATCCTGGGATGTTGAAAAGACTCCATCCACAGTAGGATGGTTGACAGAGTTTTTCCGACAGATGCCCGGCACCTATCGTTCGGATCACTATTCGCACTCTGTCGCTGCTCGTGGCCAAGGTGCGAAAGCGTTTGTCTCCGATCATCTCAGATGTGACGGCTATCAATCTCCGTGGGATTACCCGCCTTGGGGAAAGACTTACGGCACGCACTCGCCAATGTTTCGCGCTTACAAGGCAGATGGCAAACTGCTCATGCTTGGGGTTGATTATCAAAGCTCAACTTATATTCATCTCGTTGAGGTCATCTATTGGAATAAACGCCTCGCTGACAATGCCGAAGCAAATTTTATTGGACTAAATCGACCAAAACTTGGTGCCTTTTGGGATGGACTCGGCAATTTGAGACGAGGTAAAGTTGGAGATTCAGACTGTCGTCTGTCTAATATTAAGACGTATGTAGATACCCTTCTCGCAGAAGTTGAACGTAATCCTGAACCATACACTGGGTAAGTAAACAACGGAAAAGGATTGCTTGTTTCTTGAGGAATTATTGATGACCGACAAAGAGATTGTTGAACATTCCCGTTCACTACGAGACGAAGCAAGCGACTTACTTAATACCGAAGGCTTGCTGTCAATCCTTAACTCCTTCGGAACTACACGGGTTATCGGAAGTTACACACTGGATACGATGACATGGCGTGATATTGACATTAGTATAAAACTGCCAGATGCGCAAGATGTGGCAGTTTTCTTTGAAATCGGGAACAAGATCGCAACGAAGTTTCAAGTAACGAAAATGTCGTATTCAAACCACTTTATTCGGAACTTTCCCGGGTTTGACCATGGGCTTTACTGGGGTATTCTACTTCTCTATGCGGAACAGGAATGGAAAATAGACCTATGGGGTTACGGTGAAACAGATTTTCATAAACACATGGCTGAATTTGATACGTTGCACAACCAAATTCAGCAGGCAGATCGCACCGCAATTTTACATATAAAACACGCTATATCTCAACGTCCTGATTATCGGGGAGATGTCTATAATAGCATGGCAGTCTATCGTGCAGTGTTGACGAAAAAGGTTACATCTTTAGAGGAATTCAACGCCTGGATTGAAAGGAATTCAAATGCTAACTCCTGAAGAAAAATGGTTTTTTGACCACCACGGATTCATCATCCTCCGCAATGTCGTGCCGCCCGAAGATATACAATTGATGATTGAATTGGGAAACGAATGGCACAACATGAAGTTAGAGGAATTACCACCACCACTGACTTCTACCTCGCGCACCAGTGATTATAATTCAACGATTGCACACTGGATTAACAATGTGCAGTATGGTGATGCTGTCTTCCAACGGTTGGTGCTTAATCTTGAGGTAATGCGTGTCGTTATTGCACTGACGCGAGCAGCACCTTGCCTCGTAGACTGTGCCTTGACCAAGAACTACACTACCTCTGATGACATTAACTTTCATGCGTCTGGACAGGATTACGACGTAGAAAATGGTGAACCACATGCTGGTTTTATTAACGCTGGCACGTCATTGGTTGATGTCCCTGAAGGGACAGGTTTTGTCTGCCTACCCGGAAGCCATAAACGTAATTTTGATCCTCCCGAAAATCTGTCCATTTACGACGGCCCTCCGACGGTAATCAACGTTCCCGTCAATGCAGGCGATTGCGTGATCTTTACGGAAGCACTCTACCACGGTGCAAGACGTTGGACAGAAGATTATCCCCGCTTTACTGTTTTCAACCGATACATTGATAACGGGTCGCATGGTGGGTTGCCTAAAGAGGATCATAAACATTTGATCTCGGATGAGGTCTACGAACTGGAGCAGCCAGCTATTCGGGGACAACAGAAGCAAGTTGTGAAACGTATTTTAAATGATTTGGGTTCGGATTAAAACTTCCCTCCTATAGATAACCACAAATTACGACCTCTTACCAAAGCAAATCGCACCATATTGTGCAGCATTCATAAAAACTGTCCATTTTTTGTTCAGTTTTTCGCCTTTATGATTACGGAATCTGTGTATATCAAGGTTTTTGCGTTGGCATAAAAATTGCTTATGATTATTCAGTAAGCACAATTTTGTATATGCGATCTGTCTATAGG
>JAPPMR010000498.1 GCA_028818995.1 Candidatus Poribacteria bacterium
ACTCAAGAGGTCCGAGACGCTCGGTAAACCTTAATTCAAATTAAATCATTATAATGTCTAATAAATATACTTGATGAGCAGGAGGTCAGTGACATGTTAGAAAATAGAAGACAGGACCGAGTTGGAGCTCTTATACAGAGGGAGTTAGGAGAAATAATTCACCGTGTTGTAAAAGATCCGCGTGTCGCCTTTTGCACTGTTACCCATGTAGACGTGTCTTCTGACCTTAAATATGTAGATGTGAAGGTGAGTGTTATCGGTGATTTAGAACAGAAGGAAGCAACCCTTGCAGGACTTAAAAGTGCCTCAGGGTTTATTAGACGTGAGATGAGTCGGCGTTTAGCACTTAGATATTCGCCTGAATTGCGGTTTTGTTTAGATGATTCGGTAGACCATGTTATGAAAATAGATGGACTTCTCAAAAGAATTGAGACTGAAGAAGAAGTGCCAGAAAATTCAGCACAAGATATTATCTGAGATGTATAGTTTCCGAGCGCTCCTAACCCTATTTGAACAATATCAGACGTTTGCAATTTCTACACATGTTAATCCGGATGGTGACGCAATAGGTTCCGAATTAGCGCTGTACCTATTTCTGGAAAAGTTAGGGAAGACCGTAAAAATCTATAATACAGATTTGGTTCCGAAAAAGTACCAGTTCCTTCCATATTGGGAAAACATTGAGAATGCCAAAGCGTCTACAGATTTTTGTCCGGAAGTATTAGTTATTTTAGATGCAAGTTCACGAGAACGGATAGGACCTTTTCTGAGTAGACGGTTGATTCCAACACATGCTGTCGTAAATATCGACCATCACATTACTGCGAAGGAATTCGGAGACTACAACCTGATTGTTCCTACTGCTTCATCAACAGCAGAGATTATTTACAAGTTTATAAAATCCACACAGATACCGATTGATGAGGCATCTGCATTGTGTCTATATACTGGGTTAATGTTTGATACTGGGTGTTTTCGCTATAGCAATGCAACACCAGAAACCCATCGAATCGCGGCGGATTTAATAGAGATCGGTGACTTTGCCCCAGATGAAATTTATCGCCAAGTTTATGAGCATGTGCCACTGGGAAAGATTCACTTGTTGGGACAAACGCTGCAAACCTTAGAACATACTCCTGATAACAAGATAGCTTGGGTTTTGGTTACGCAATCAATGCTGAATGAAACCCAGACAACATTGGATGATGTAGAAGGTTTTGTCAATCAGATTCAAGCAATTGAAAATGTTGAAGTTGCTATTTGTGTATGTGAGTTGCCAGATGGTAACACCAAGGTAAGCCTACGCAGCGAAGGTCGTGTTGATGTTGCTGCACTTGCAGCGGAATTCGACGGTGGCGGGCATGAACGCGCTTCAGGGTGTCGTATCAATCTACCATGTGCTTCTGCTATAAAGGAACTTGTGGCAACTGCTAAACGACATATTCAAGAGATTTGTTGATATTTGTAGTGTTCGTCCATAAATACACTACGCCTACTCCGCAAAGTGTATTACTGAGGCAGTAACAATTAGTGGAGAAAAACTTTGCAAACTTATTATAATTTGGAATCCATTCCTGAATTGACACAGGATTCAGTTGTTACGTTTGGTGTATTTGACGGATTGCATATCGGTCACCAAGATGTTCTTGAAACAGTTCGTGCCCGTGCCGATGCCGATGAACTTGTAAGTATTCTCTTTGGGTTCTATCCGCATCCTTTGACTTTCCTTGCACCGGAAAAATGTCCACCCGTTTTAATGTGTTTGCCAAAACGCATCGAAATTCTTGAACAAATCGGGATTGATATTGCAATTTTTGTTAATTTCAATGAACAGATCGCTTCAATGCCGCCAGATACCTTTGTAAATAATGTATTGCTTGATTTGTGCCGCGCTAAACATGTGGTTGTTGGTTACGCCTGCCAATTTGGAAAAGATAGGGAAGGTAATGCGGCGTTTTTGGAATCTATGGGGCAAGAGTCGCAATTTGGAGTTACAGTTGTTCCACCGACTCAACTAAACGGTTTGCCGGTGCATAGCACGCGCATCAGACAAGCAATTGCAAGGGGAGATCTTTGCTTAGCATCGCAGCTTTTAGGAAGGATCTATTCTTTGAGTGGCATCATTATACGGGGTGACGGGCGCGGTAGGCAACTCGGTTTCCCAACAGCGAATATTGAACCAGGTGAGCAACTCTGTCCTCCGAACGGGGTTTACGCAATTCGTGCGAAATTAGCGGATCGCTGGTTAGATGGTGTGGTGAACATTGGAATTCGCCCTACATTTAATGGGACAAAATTCCAAGTAGAGAGCCATTTTTTTGAATTTGATGAAGTCATATACGGTGAATCTGTCGAAATATTCTTCGTTGAAAAAATTCGCAGTGAACGCAAATTCTCAAATATGCGTGCTTTGGTGCAGCAGATTCAAAGAGATATTACTGTTGCTGAAGAAATTCTTGCACAACAACCTAATGCTTAGTCAAGTGCTAATTGATAGGTCTGGAAAATAGTCGGGAATCGGAGTTCCCTCCTACCATAAACAGTCCATCGGTAGGAGCGATCTCCGAATCGCGACGGACAATAATATGTTGACGCAGTACTAAGGTAAATTTATAATAATCCGAAAATACAACTATTTTTAGAGTCTATTTCCTACCCATAGAACCCCTCTACGTATAACTTCCTGAAAACTCGGATTTTCAAGTACAGCTATATCGTGTCCTAACGCGAAATAAAATACTTTACCCTCGCCATATTTATGATGGAATGCCATGACGTGAGTTTCATTCTTCGTGTGATCATAAGCGGACATCAGGTGTTGTGAAGTATCAGGGTTGTGTTTCAGATAGTAGAGTTCATCTGTCACCTCAAAATCAGTTAATCCAATGGAAATCGGATGTTCAGAGTCGTTTACGTTAACTGTGAAGTCCATATAAGGGCTATGCCCATTGAAAAACCCATTGAGCATACCGTGATAGCCTTCAGATTCTCGGAAAGAAGCAGCTGCCGTGTGCAGCCCAAAAAATCCACCTCCCGAACGGATATATTTAAGCAAACCTGTTTCTTGTGCCGCTGTAAGTTCTCCCACATCGGTATAGAAAAGCACGGTATTATATGCATCAAGACCATCGGCAAGCACATCGTAATCTCGCGAGAAATCGGCTTCAATGCTATCGGTATCGTTGAGCATTGCTGTTAAAAATTTTCCATTTCCCTCATGGTCGTGATAAATACCTTCTGTTCCGACAAATATAAGTGATTTAAGAGTTTCCATTCTACCTCCGTTAATTGTTTGGCATGACGAGAACTTTTACGGACCCGTGTTCATCACGTCCCGCTGCAACTGCAAATGCTTGCGTAATCTCGTCCAAGTTGAATCGGTGTGTAACCAATGGACTTGGATCAAGTTTGCCCGCAGCGAGCAGGTCAATAGCGATTTGAAACTCAGTTTTACCGCCGCGCCTACCGTAACAAAATGACCATATTATCGTTAGTTCACGGCTGCGGGCAAACCTTTCTGAAAAGGTGAGTGGTGCGCCATGTCCACCTACCATGCAGACGCGTCCGCGTTTTGCTGCTATCTGTGTAGCCTGTTCCAACGTATTTGCCTTGCCGCCGACCGCTTCAAAGACGACATCAGCCCCGCGTCCATTACTCCAATCCATAACTGCTTCCACTGCATCGGTCTTATCTACATTAATTGGCACAGCGTCAACCGCCTCGTGCGCAATTTGTATCGGCGCATCCGGTTTTCCTAAAACAGCGATGGATGTTGCCCCCGCGATATCCGCTACCTGTGCAATTGTCAAACCAACTGGACCGCTTCCAATAATGGCAACGCGATCACCAGGTGACACCATTGCTCTATTAACGGCATGCACTGCAACAGCGTATACCTCTGCTAACGCACCGCCTTCAGCAGAAACACTATCAGGAAGGGGGTACGCATTAGAGGTGCGTGCAACCATAAACTCAGCGAAACCGCCACCAGCATGTCGTAAATTTGTGCAGATGTTGTAATAACCGTTGTAGCATTCCGGGCAGTTATTACATGGACTGATAGGTTCAATTGCAACACGCTCCCCTGTTTTATGTTCGGCAACATCTTTTCCTATGTCAACAATTTGTCCTGCTAATTCATGCCCACCGATACGGGGTGATAAAGGCTTGTCTGGCTGATGGTGATAACCGTGTAGATCGCTACCACAGATACCAGCTGCTTCTACCTGTACCAATACCTGCTCTGCTTCAGGCGTTGGGTCAGGGACTGTTTCAACCCGAATATCTTTTCCACCGTAAAATTGCGCTGCTTTCATATTTACCCTCACATGCACATGTGCTAAAAGTCTGTTTTAAAACATAGCGTAGGAGTAAGATTATGCCAATCGGTTACCCATTTCGATTCCGTGTTCAAATCTTTTTATCTTGTTTACAAAATCTATGAGCTGCGTTTGATGTACTGCCATCCGTCAATAAGGACGGGAAATCCTCGAATGAGACACATAGCAACAGCAACATAGGCAATGATTACAGAGACCAATGAAAATGTATCAATGACAGTGGTATTAATGAATGAGATATTCAGAGTGGTATTCTCGGGACTGAGTAAATCCACAATAGGAAGGAAAATAAATACCAGCGTTTTGGCTAATCCATATAATCCGCGAGAGAATCGAGAACTCGTCAATGCTCGTGTCCAAGCAGCTGACATCATTTCAAATGGGGTTTTTCCATCTGTAAGTGCAAAGCCGCGGATACCGTCAGTTAGAATTCCGCGCGTCACAACTACTATAGGCATCCAATATGGAATAAAATCAATAATAAATGCAAAGTAAATCCAGAATACATTTTCAACAATCCTGTCAGCAGCAATATCAAAAACAGCACCGAATTTTGAGGTTTGGTTATGTTTGCGAGCAACAATACCGTCTACAGAATCAAGTATAAAAATAATAAGGATGGTTATAATGCACGCAATATCTATATAAGGATGTCGTCTGAAGATAGCGATAACAGTAAAGGTTAAAAAGAGACGGAAAAGCGTTATTGCGTTTGCTGTCATGCTGACTCATTCCCCAGATTCTGTTTCTGGATAATCAAATAACAGTAGATTCTATTCTTCTCACAGATTCATCAATCAATCTATCTATCTATATGTGCCAAATTGAGAAGACCGTGCTTCGTAGTGGTATTTGTCTTTCTGTGGATATATTAGCAGAATTTCCTTTGAATATCAAGTAATTTTACGGAGTTATATGTTTTGTTTAGATGGTATATTCATTTCTGAGATAAAATGTGTTAGCATTTTCACGTTTCTTAAGCGAGGGTGTGTAAAGTTTAGGTTACAAGGTTATGCTGCTTGTGTGAGTTGATTCCAATATCGGTTTCACGCACTATTTTTCATTACGCACCGTAAGGAGAGCAAGGCATTGATACCTTCTCTTTCCATCTCATAGATGCTCGCTTGCACCTTTGTCCCACGATTGAATTCGCACCTACGGTTGGAAAATAGAGACTTACGATAAATCTACCGAATGACAGAAAATTTACCTACCTGATGTCCTGTTACGGCTTCTAATACATAAATATAAACACCATTGCTGATTCCATCTAACGACCAGACTTTTCTGCACCTGTTTCCTGCTATGTCATCTTCGGTTGGAACAAGGGTTGCGATGCGGTTACCCGATATATCGTAGATATCAATACGACTATCCGCAGGCAACCTATCAAACGTAACCTGATTGTCCCGTGCAGGATTTGGATAAACGACCATTCCTGTGTGAGATTGTATAGGAAATTCTACCGTCAATGTTCTTTCATTTTCAGGAATGTCAGTTCCAGATATGTCAGATAGTTGGAACGTTTCAATCTTATAATTGTTATTTGTATTAAATACGGCACCGGAAAACGTTAGGACAACCCTTTTGTGTGATTTATCGAAAATGGCAGATTGTGGCGCGTAATATTCTGTGTTACTAAGCTCTGTTTCATCGTTGTTCTGCGTTTTTTGTCGGTGGAGTCGATAACGCGAAGGGTTCGCTGCGGAAATATCCATCGGTTTGTTAAACGCTAACAGGAGTTGATTTGGTGGTGAATAGATAGCTGAAATCATCTGCGGAGGTGCGGTTGGAATGCCAGATAATGAATCAGATTGATTTGGAACTTTGCCGTTTTCACTTTGCGAGACAGTAGCGTCAGAATTCTTAAAAATAGTCAATCCGTTTTCAGTATTAAACAGCAATTCATTGGTGTCATCATTATCAATATCCGCAACAATAGGATTGAAAGTAGTAGTTGCTGGATGGTGCCAGATAGGACGGTAAGATATTCCATCGTATTGCACAAGGTAAAAGTTTGGGGAAGCGGCAATACATAATTCATTTCTGCCATCGTTGTTAGCATCCGCAATAGTTATTCCACTCTCCTCATCTCGTAATTGCCGAATTCGTTGGTGCCATACGATACGATAGGTATCGTTACCATCTGATTTAAAAATTGTAAAAAGCCAATGTTGACGCGGAAGATCGAATTCCGTTGTCCAGACTTTTGCACCCACAGCAAATTCTGGGATGGTGTCACCATCCATATCCCCAGCGGCAAAAAGATGCGGTATGCCATCGGGAAGAGTGTCTACCCATGTTTGCCTGTATTGATTATTTCCCACATTTTCATATATAAACAATTCTCCGTCACTGTCTCCAGCTAAAATTTCTATCTGTCCATCTGCGTCAAAGTCGCCTGTGGCAAATCTGGTATCGATTCCGTTTTTTCCTTGTGTTGGGTTTGCAAGTGTGGCGATATTTGCGTAGCTATTATTTTCGTTTGATTCGTAAACCCAAATAGAATTGGTAGTATCATGACGCGAAAAAATTTCCGGTTTACCATCTAAATCCAAATCAGCGATCGTTCCACCCCAAATCCCGTTTGCTTTCCAGATTTGCACGGTCGGGAATGCTCTGTGTGCAGGCTGTTCCAGTAAAAACGTAAACGTCTCTGTATTTGTTGATGTATTACATAAAAGTTCTATGAGTCCATCACCATCTGTATCCGCAGTAGCCCATAACCGCGATATAGATTGATCAAGTGAAGAAACCATGACAGGATTTCCATTATTGTCCATTTCAAAAATATGGGGAGAGGTTGTGCCGGTTTCGACTCCAATCAGTTCTAATTTTCCATTTTCATTTATATCTTTAGGGGCAACAATTGCATGCAAGCCGAGCTGTGCAGACGAAGTTTGGTTTAGATGAAACGGTTGAATCTGTCTATCATTCAATGTAATTGGATAAAATTGACCTTCGTTATCATCAATCCGCTTGAGTCCAGTCCGGTTTTGTGCTGTTAGACGGTACAGATATTCACCTGCTGGTAGCCCTAACTCCGATAGATAAACGACATGCTGAAAATGCACTGAATCTGAATACGCGCCCCGTAGCTGAAAATTATTGGATATTAGTGGCTGATTTTCTGACTTGGGGATGATTTCAACTGCTCCGGTAGTTAGCACGTCTGTTTGCCAGATAATCGTAGAATCAAAGTGGTTACCTGAGAGCCATACCGATCCCTCATGTTTGGAAATTTGGGGAAGGGTGTGACGTATTTCAACAACCACTTTGTCTCTGATAGTTTTTCCATTTCTATCTTTTACACTGAGCCGCAACGTGTAAATACCTTCCTCCAACGCTGAGGTATCCCACTCGTGAAGAACAGTGTTATACTTCGGTTTTGTTTGTGGAATTCCTATACGAAACCAAAGCTCAGGTGTTTCAGAGATACCGTATTCAAGCCAATATTGCGTAAATCTCGCACCGCCAGCACTGCCAAAAATCTCAATTGTGCTATTCTCTGATACTTCCGTTTGTGGACTCGTTTTGACGGTAATATGTGCGGTGAGTCTGATATGTTCAGTCAATGCAGCGTAAGCATCAACAAGACCTGCTCCAACAAGATTTGTGATGGACAGTCCTCTCGCTGTGTCAGTTAGCCATTGCTGAATTTCTGTGTTGCTACACGATGGATTCGCAGAAATCAACAACGCTGCGACCCCAGAAACGTGGGCAGCTGCCATTGATGTGCCAGATCGGAAACTATATCCACGAGAAGATTGATCAGTGTTTAGATCCGTGCTTAAAATTTCTTCACCCGGCGCGGCAATATCTATTGATGCACCGAAATTGGAGTTACCCAATTGGAGATTTTTATCCAACGAAGCAACAGAAAGAACAGCGTTTAACGCAGCGGGATAATACGCGCCTGGCTCCGATGAATTTCCGGCTGCAGCTACCAGAATACATCCACGATTGTAAGCGTACTCCACTGCATCTTGAATTATGAATGCGTTTACTGTGTCTCCAAGACTCAAATTGATAACATCAGCACCGTTATCAGCGGCATAAACGATAGCTGCAGCGACATCGTCATTTTGTAGGAACGCCCCTGCACCAACCCGAAAGCCTGCTCGCAGCGGCATCAGACGACATCCCCAGGCGATTCCAGCAATTCCGATACCGTTATTCGCTTCAGCAGCGATAATGCCTGAAACATGTGAGCCATGCCCATTTTCATCATCAGGTTCGTTATCGCGTTTTGTCCAATCACCGATGCCCTGCAGTGTCGGTGCGTCGCTAAAATCCCACCCGTTTACATCGTCGACATAGCCGTTTTCATCGTCATCAATACCGTTGGAAGGTATTTCGCGCGTGTTGTGCCAAAGCTGATTACGAAACTCCGGATGTTCTATGATAATACCGCTATCTACAACTGCTACTACAACAGACGGTTTTCCCTGTTCAATACTCCAAACCTTTGGTAAATTCATCGCCTTCAGATTCCACTGTTCACTATACCGCGGGTCGTTAGGAGTCGTCTCGGCACAGAATCGATTGAGGCGATTCATTTCTACGTTTTCAATCAAAACATTTTCCACGTACTTTTGTTTTAATTGTTCTAACTCTAAAGTGGTGGGAAATCGGACAAGATAAGTGAGGCTGAGCAATGGATGTCGTCCGGCAGGTGTAGTCGGTGGGAAAATAGGTGAAACAGATTCTGCCCCCATTTTTGTGCTGAATGCGTTGAGTTGTGCAAAAGTGCCATCTGAATGTAAACGGACAATGAGTTCTCCCGGTGTGTATGTTATCTCAGAGAGACTGTGTGAATGTGAAAAGGAATGAATTTGTTCTGAAGACTCTGTCGTGATGCTATTCACAAAACAAATTAGGAATATGATCAGATAAAAAAGAATCCAATATTTTCTCATTAATTAGTATAACCTTCCATACTGAACCGAGCAATTGTCGGCTGGAACGGAGACAACTCAATCGGTACTTCTATGTCTACCCACGGTTGTTGAAAAGCAGGAATAACTTCTAACGCTTTACAAACAAGTTTTGACATTATCTATCCCCATAAGTTTGGTGCCACCAGTTCGGGTCGGTTTCAGGACTATTCCAATCCCATGTAGCTGGTCTTTCTAAAAAGTCAATCGGAAGTAAGTAAATTTTAGGTAGCCATTCTTCAATCAAAGGAAGTAAAAGCGCGTCATATTTGCTCGTTTTGTAAAAATGTTGGTTAAGACTTGGTGGATCATGAAACCAATTAACAACAGTATATGCCCAATATTCGCGATAGTCAGTCAATGCATGGGTGCGATTAAAGTTTTCATGATCAGGATCAAGTCCACTATTCCATGCACTCTTCGCACGCTCACCCGCCTCATGTGGTGTTTTCGCATATTCTAAAGCCGCTATCAAACGTTCATCAAAAGTTGGGTCTAACTCCCTAATAGCAAAGTGTATTGCATGTGCAAACTCGTGGATAAATGGAACCATACGCATGTTGATTTTACCATCTCTATTAGGGGGATAAACAGCATCCCACCATACATTCGCTACACAATGCTCAGAGATGCACCAGCCTAACTTCCAAAAGTCTGCATCTTCTGGAATTGTATTAACCCTATTAGAAACACCCCATTCACTATTAAATTCACTATCCACAGGTTCTTCCGTATTTATGATAGTTATACGGAACGGATATTCCTCGCTAAACGAAAGGTATTCACGAAGCTCAGGGCGTTTTGATGTCATGTGCAATACAATCTCGCGGGCAGCATAAAACTGCGCATCTTCCACATAGTGATTGCCAACAATCGCAACACCCCCCGCATCAATATATTTCGTATAGTATGCAAGTAACGCTTCAGCGTTCCACTTAGTCTCGTAGTACGCCTGTAATTCAGCAGGGATACCGGTTACTTCTACTTCATCATCTGTAATAAGTAACCGTGTCAGTTGACTTGCATGCGGCTTGGCATCGCCACAACCATAAAGGCATAAGCACAGAATAATAAACAGCAATTTTACTTTGAGAAAATATTTCATCTTTCACCTCGCTACTCTCTCTCACAATCCCCAAGAAAATCGTCCGGTTGGAAGGTTTCTATTCTGCCAACGATTACTATAGTGGATTTTACAATTAACTTCACATCTGAAC
>JAPPMR010000462.1 GCA_028818995.1 Candidatus Poribacteria bacterium
GCAGAATCCACTGTTTATTTCGTTCACACAGCTTTTCGTCTGTTTCTTTGCGGGAATAATCTTGCCATCCTTGACACGGCACGGCAAAGTCAAAGGTGTTTTGAAAGACTTTAAGGGCTGCTTGTGTGTTGTTATACTGCCATATCTGAAAATCTTGATGCCGTATAGGTAACGGTTTGTATTGTCGCATATCTTGATGAGTACTTGGTAGGCGGGTCCATATCTGAAATTCTGTATTGACTGAAAATGATTTGCCAGAATCAAGGTAGAAAGCATCTCTCGGCAGTGCTAATTTGCGAATAAAGCGCATGCTTTTGTCAAGTTGTTTATGTACAATATATTTCCTGAAGTTCACAGGAAGAATAAAAGCGATAATATCTGCTAATTCGGCAGCGTGATTAAAGAAAGCAATTGCCAGTTTTCCACGTTTCCCAAATGGTGGATTTCCGACTATAGCAGTATCTTTAGGAGTGTAAGGAAGATCGGTAAGCGTAAAAAAGTCTTGTGTGATTATATTTTTACATTTAGGCAGAACATCTATGCCTAATCTGCGGTGTGGTGGCAAGCAGTTGTAAAATGCACCTGTGCCAGCGGAAGGCTCTACAAAGAACATGTCATCAACAGTTCGGTTGACAGACGAAAGCGTTTCCGATAAGTATTCCCAACACGATTCCGCAACTTCTTGTTTTGTATAGAATGGATTTAATGATGTGTCCACAAATCAATTCCTTTAATGAATTGATTTATGATACCTGTTTAAGAACTAATTGTCAAGTAACAGGTGGGTTTAGGACAGGGTGCTTTAGTTTTAAGAGTTTTCTGGTATTGAGATTTACTGAAAGTTAATACCCAGAAACATGAACATTGTTCTTTAGTCCCGTGAATCAACACTATGGTGAATTATTGAAATAATTGGACACCTCACCTGTAGGAGCGATCTCCGAATCGCGACTAAAGCCACTTGTAGTCGGGAATCGGAGTTCCCTCCTACAACACAAAATGTCCTGTTAATTCTAAAGTTTCACTATAAATAAGCGTTTGGTATTTGGCGTTGATTCACGGGACTAAAGACACGGACAAGAAGTTACTATATAACATTAACGTAATAGTAAAAATTCATCGAAAATTTTGAAAACTAAATGACCCTGATAATGGCAAAAGTCATGTTGACCGATACTGTATTATATTATATAATACATGTATGGGAATTGAAGGCTTCTTTAGTGATGATCCAAACTGGGTATTAAGCGAAACAAGTGTATTTCTGAGTTCAGAACCGGTCCACCACCATCTTGTTCTGACACTTTTGCAGTCGCGAACTACACATTATGAACCCGGTCGATATTGGGTAGCACAGGACAATAAGACAACAGTTGGTGTGGTCGTTCAATCACCTTTAAACTCTCGTGCCCTAATTACACCAATGACATCCGAAGTGGTTCCTGCGTTAGTAAATGCTATTTCAGAAGCAAACGTAGCACTGCCAGGGGTAGCCGGAGATGCTACTACAGCACACTTTGCTGGAGAATGGGCAGAACGAAATAAATCACCTGTGTTCCCCTTTTTAGGACTACGCTTGTATGAAGTAAATGAAATACAGAATTTTTCAGATGTAAAAGGACGTTTTCGTAAAGCAGTTTTGGATGACCGAAAACTGCTTATTGACTGGGTTAGTCGTTTTTCGGTAGATATTGGGGAAAAAGAGAACACCTCTGATGATGAAGAATTGCAAAAGCGTGAGGCTGCTTCCTCACGGATTGTTGATAGTTACTTGTCTGCTGGAGATCTCTGGCTATGGGAGGATACAGAACCCGTGTCAATGGTGGCGCGGACAACTGCTGTCGCTGATGTTGTTCAAGTGCGGCTCGTCTATACACCACAAGATCACCGAAACCGTGGTTACGCTACTGCCTGCGTTGGTAAGATGTCTAAACAAATCCTCGAGGAAGGAAATCGTTGTATTCTCTATACTGACTTGAACAATCCAATTTCAAATACGATCTACCGTAGAATTGGCTACCGTGCTGTTGCCGAAGCGATACAATACCGATTTGAGTAGCGAATTGGTGGGCAGCTCTATTTTTTAAAACTGATAAGGACAGACTATGAAACTTTTTGTGCCAGGACGTATCTGCTTGTTCGGTGAACACAGCGATTGGGCAGGAGGGCATCGACGTACCAATGCCGAGCTTGAGAAGGGCTATACCTTAATCACGAGTACGAACCAAGGGGTCTATGCTGAAGTACAACCGCATCCTACAAACCTCATCCTAAAAACAACACTCAGCGATGGCACACGTCATGGTCCTTACACGTTGCCGATGGAACCTGCAGCATTACTTGCAGAAGCAGAAAAAGGCAGTTTTTTTAGTTATGCTGCGGGGGTTGCTTATCAGATCCTCACTAATTACCGCGTCCAAGGATTAGAAATAGATAACTACTTAACAGATTTACCTGTTAAGAAAGGTCTTTCTTCAAGTGCAGCTATCTGTGTTTTGGTTGCCCGTGCATTTAACCGAATTTACGATCTCAGAATGACGACACGTGGAGAAATGGAATGCGCCTATCAAGGCGAGATTAAGACACCATCTCGTTGTGGGAGAATGGATCAAGGTTGTGCATATCAACACCCTATTCTTATGAGTTTTGACGGTGATAACATTGATGTCCGAGAATTCAGTGTTCCAACAAACTTATACATGGTAATTGTAGACTTAGGGGCAGGAAAAGATACAAGATTGATATTAAAACAACTAAACGACTGTTATCCATTTGCCGGAAATGACCTTGAAAAAAATGTGCAGAACTATCTCGGGACCTTGAGTAAAGAAATCACGCACGCTGCTTATGATGCACTTCGCCAGGGCGATGCTGAAGCAGTCGGAGAGTTAATGACTCGTGCACAACAAGAGTTTGATGAACATTTGATACCCGCTTGTCCATCGCAATTAACCGCCCCTGTCCTTCATCAAGTTCTAAATTATGAACCGATTCAACCGTATATTTGGGGAGGCAAGGGAGTCGGTTCACAAGGTGACGGTTCAGCACAGTTTATTGTTAAAGACGAAGAAAGTCAAGGACGAGTCATTGAAATCATTGAAAGAGACTTACAGATGTCTTGTCTAAAACTCGTTATTGAGGCAAGCAGACATGTGCGTAAGGCTGTTATCCCTGCTGCAGGGTTTGGCACCCGACTTTTTCCGGCATCAAAGGCGATGAAAAAGGAACTCTTTCCTATTATTGACAGTGCTGGACGTGCTAAACCGGCAATTATGGCAATCGTTGAAGAGGCTGTCAACGCAGGCATTGAAGAAGTGTGTCTAATTGTGCAGAGTAGAGATATAGACCTATTTGAATCCTATTTTAAAACACCTCCCCGTATTGAACATTACAACAAACTTAGCAAAGAAAACAAAGTTTACTGCGATTACTTACTTGAATTAGGGAGTCGAATTTCGCTGGTGACACAAGATGTTCAGGAAGGTTTTGGACATGCTGTCTATTGTGCTCGGGACTGGGTAGGTAATGAACCTTTTCTGTTAATGTTAGGCGATCATCTATACGGTTCAGATGAGCCACACTCATGTGCAAAACAGGTCTTGAATGCTTACGAAAGAGTTGGACACAGTGTGGTCGGATTAAAAGAAACACCAATTAAAGAATTGTCTAACTTTGGATGTGTAACTGGTGTATGGCAGGAAGACGATTCAATGCTCTCCGTAACAGAGTTCTACGAAAAACCCGATCCTGAATATGCAAGAGAACATTTACATGTTGATGGTATGGATGATGACAGTTTTCTTACTGTTTTTGGTATCTACGTGATAGAACCACAGATTTTTGGGTTTCTTGAACAGAATATTGAACACAACTTCCGCGAGCGAGGCGAATTTCAACTTACTTCCTGTTTGGATGAATTACGGAAGACAGACGGGTTTTCTGGCTATGTTGTGAAAGGACGACGATTTGACATCGGTCTTCCTGAAGAGTATCGGCAAACCGTTATCGGTTTTAGAAATGCATAGATGGCGATACCATTAACTTTTTAATTATGACTTGTGCCAGTTAACAATATGTTTTGTTGGTCTTCACATATATTTGTATTAGTGTTATAAACATATCGTCCCTACCAAATCAACGCTATGAATGCCTTTATGGCATTCAGCGGGACTAAAAAGGACTCGTCCGACCTTTTTCTATAAACATATCGTCCCTACGGGACTGAAGACCATAAAAATATAGGATAGTGACTTTCAAGCACCTTCTTTTGTGAGATAGGGTTATACAAATAGTTATTTAGCACAACTCGTTTTTAATTCGATGCGGATATCCGCTTGACCACAACAAGCGTCAAATCATCATACTGTTCAGCTTCTTGAACAAAGTCTTGAACATCTTCGGTGATGCGTTGAATTACCTCTTCGGCACTGCATTCTTCAGGAATTTGTGCCATCAATTCTTTGAAACGATCTGTTCCGTACATATCGTGGTCAGAGTTGAGAGCCTCAATCAGACCATCCGTATGGAAAATAAGGACATCGCCCTCATTCAAATCAAATGTAATAGACTCGTATTGAACGCGCTTCATACTTCCCAGAGGGAGGTCACTATTTTCAATTTCGATTATTTCCGAACCTCTTTTGAGAATAGGGTAAGGTTGTCCTCCGTTTGCGTAGTCAACACGTTTTTCGGCTTCGTTTAGGACAGCTAAGTTGAGTGCGATGAAACTGGGTCCATACATTCGGGGTGCCAATCCCGCATTGAGATCACTTAAGATGACATCTGCATCCGATTTAAATCGGGCGACCTCATGTAACATTCCATTCGTAAGCACAGCATTCATCGCACCACGTATACCTTTTCCTGCAGCGTCTGCCACTGCAATAGCCGTTTGTCCGTTTGCCACAGTCAAGTAGTCAAAGAAATCTCCCCCTACTTGTGTAGCAGGAATTGACATCCCCGCAATATCAAAATCTTGTGTTTGTGGTGATTCAGGCGGCAAAAGTGCCATTTGGATATTTTGTGCTTCATCCAACTCAGCACGGATTCGTTGCATCTCTGCTTCTTCTTTTTCTCGCATCTCAAGGCGTAACTGTGCGGTCTGTCTTCGGTTCACAATCAATCTAAAAAGCAGGGAACCTGCAGCTGCGAGTAGAATTAGGGAGGGCAGGTAATTCCGCCATTCGGTCCAAACCGGTTGATCAATAGTAAAATTCAAAACTGCTGGTCGTTGGGTATAAGGCCATCCTTCACGAAAAGCTTTTATCAAGAAGGTATAACTTCCGGATTTTAAACCTTCATAGCGTATTTGCGGTAAACTTTTGGATGTTCCAACTTCTTCTGGAGTGTAAGCATGTGATGATGAAACTCCCTTGGATGGGTTGATATTCAATTGCTTGATACCAGACGAGAATGTTTGCCATGCTCCCCGATTGTCAATACCGAGTAATCTATATTTGTACTCAACGTCATCTCTCAGCGGACTAATACCTTGAAAATGAATAGTAAGATTTTTGAGTCCCGCGGGTAATAGTTCATCTATCTCAGTAAAAGTACGTTTGCCAGATTCTGCCATAAAAGGTTCTGTGAAAGATTTTCCCGCATCAACAGAGATGATACGACAAAATGGGAGTGCCCCAAGACTTGCTCGATACTGCGTGGCACCACCTTCCGTGCCAAACCATAGTTCTTCCTCGTTAGACGCATGAATGCTTGATACATTGTTATGAATGAGGCCGTCCTTGGTTGTAATAGATTGAAAGGTGTCGCCATCGTATCTAACAACGCCACCACCCCATGTAGCAAACCATAAATTACCCCAATGGTCTTCATGCACATCGCGCAAATCGTCGACAAGAAATTTTTTCTCTGCTGTTGTGTAAGTCGTAACCTCATCGCCATTATACCGAATTGCACCTTGTGAAGTTGCTAACCAAAGGTTACCATTCGTTGCAGTAAGTGCAGCTCTGATTTCGTCAAGTTCAACAGGGACATCGTGTTTCAACTCAGTACCTTGATATGTCTTGATACTGTCCTTAAAAACAAAAGTAAATAATTCAGACGATTTTTGAGCAGTTTCAGCAGAATCATCATTCTGTGGTTCCGTTGAAACGGTAGAAGTTTGCACACTTAACAGTGGTGCCCCACTCGCTGCACCTGGGAGTTCAGTTAGTGTATTTCCAAGGGTGGGATTTTCCCAATACATTAACTGGCCACTTACGGTATTGTAAAACCATTTGACATCTTTTGCTTCAGTAATATCTAAGACCGGAATAACAGATTTAAACGGAAGCACTTCAATTCTTGGCTGGTTTGTCCTGCTACGAAGATTCGTGAACCGTCTCACTTCTCCAGTTTCAAAATAGCACCATAGCCGATCTTGGCTGTCGGTATGTAAAGCAGACACGGCATCGGTTGGAGATGGTAAAGATTCAAAAGAGTCTGTCTTATTAAAATTAGCCCTATTAAAAGGTAAAATTTTTGATTCACCATTTGGTAAGAACCGGTATAATCCATCGCTTCTTGGTAGAAAAAGCCATCCACCTAAAACGATCCAAGGTTCAACTTCTGAAGACATAAGTATTGAATCATTGTAGATTTTTTCACCGCCTGGACCGACCTCAGTACTAATATAGAGAGAAAGTTTTTCAAATTCTCCATTTCTATAGCGGAAAATTCTGAAAAGGCTAAAACCATCTTGGTGCTGAATAGGTTTATCCAGAAACCAGATGTCGCCATCTGTCTCAAAAATTTTGATAATTTCAGGACGTCTATTTAATTCTCGGTCATCAAAACTGATCTCAATTTTAAGGCTTCCGATTTGCCCAGCAAAGTTTGTTAAGGGGGTTTGATGAAGTGTATCTGTTTTTACATCGTATCTGGCAACACCACCAGGAATGCTTAGCCACAGCATACCCGCGCTATCTGAATACATCGCTCTAATACTATTGCTTCCTAAAATAGCACGTGTCGTATGGTTAACGATTGCCGGTTGCGGTTCATAAACCGTTACGCCATTATCATGACCAAACCAAATTTTACCGTCCATCGCTTCAAAAATAGTTTGGATGTTATCACTACCAAGCTCATCGTCAACGCCATAAACTTTGTGCACCGATTCTGGTGAATTAGTAAAAGCGGATTCTAATTTAAAAATACTCGTTGCTTCACCTTCAAAATATTTGTCTTCGTATAAATGTGCCCCTGTTTCAGTGGCAAACCAGAGCTTATCCCAAGCATCTTCAATTTCAAAAGCACCGTACAAGAAATCCTGGTTTGCTCCCTGCGTTAAATTTCTCAATCGCCGAAGGTCTTTACCATCCCACCAACGTAATTGTTTGCTATCGTTAAACCATATTCTTCCGCGTCTATCAATCTTCACAGATACTTTTTTATTTTTCAAATTACTAAGTGTCTGATCAGATTTTAATATATCTTCAAATTGTGTGCCGTTATAACGCAGGAGGAGCGATTCCCCACCAAACCAGATATTGTCATCTGTGTCTTGGACAATCACCTGAACTGCCCGATCTATTGGTAGTTTCGGCAGGTTATCCAAGCGTTGTAGGCCTGCAGTTTGCCAAACATTTACATCACCTTGGAAACGCATAATCAGTGCGCCTTGGGCATCGTTTCCTCCGACCCAAATTGTACCGTCTCGACTTTGGAAAATCACATTTACCTTCGCTACAGAAGCACCAGCGATGTTGAGTGAGTAAGGTTGCAGAGAGGCTTGGCTATTTATTGCTGTATATCGCGTTACAGTATTATTTCCACCTACCCAAATATCTCCATCATTATCAACCGCGAGACAAGTGCCATCACCCATTTTTTCATATTCAAAGGTCGTGCCGTTATACCTACTGATAACGCCTGTTCCTTCTGCGGGGTGTTTGCTTAGAAACCAGATATGTCCCCACTTATCTTCAACAATATTCTCTGTTCTGCCATGGAAAGCCTCAGAATCGCCAGTATTACGAACAAAGGTGTTACCGTCAAAATGGCTGACACCTCCCCTGTCAGAACCGAACCAAAGTACACCTCGGCTATCCTGAAATATGACCGGGACGATAGGGCCCACGAGACCGTCAGCGACGGTGTAGGTTCTCATCTGTTCAAAAGATGCAGCGTGTTCAGCAATTCCAAAGCAGAAACTTACTATTAAAATGGAAACTATTTTTCTTAAAAGGTTCACAACAAACCACCTAACAATTATTTAGTGGAAAAATCTCTAATTCGAGTAATAGCTTCTTCAATTATGTCATTAGGATATGTAAGCGAAATTCGGAAATAACCCTCGCTCCATTGTCCATATCCGAGTCCTGGTGTAATAACAACACCCGCTTCTTCAAGAAGTGCTGTCGCAAATGCCCGACTTGAACCGTCAAAACGTTCTGGCACTGGTGCCCAAACATACATTGTGGCTTTCGGTTTTTCAAGTGCCCATCCGCTTTGTGTAAGCGCATCAACTACCATATCCCTACGTTTTTGGTAAATCTCGTTCAGTTTAGGTGTAATTTCATCAGCAATTGAAAGTGCTTTTGCTCCAGAGAATTGTAAAGCACGTAGCGACCCGTTGTCAATATTATCTTTAACTTTTTTTACTGCTTCAACAGCAGTTGGATTTCCTACTACAAATCCCAATCGCCATCCGGTCATATTAAATGCTTTGCTTAAGGAAAAGAATTCAACTGCAACTTCCTCAGCGCCATCTACCTGTAGAATACTGGGAGACCGATAACCGTCGTAAGTATTTTCACTATAAGCGTTGTCGTGTGCGATGAGAATATTGTTTTGACGTCCAAATTCAACGGCACGTTTAAAAAAGTCGAAATCGGCAGTTGCTGTGGTAGGGTTGTTCGGATAGTTAATCCAAAGCACTTTAGCAAGACGTTTCACTTCGTCTGGGATCGCGTCAAAGTCAACATAGAAATCGTTTTCTCGTAAAAGTGGGGCATAGTATGTGGTCGCGCTGGCAAACACGTGTCCAATGTTGTAAGTAGGATAACCAGGACTTGCAGCAATACCGATATCACCAGGATTCAGTATGCCTAACGCCAATTTGACAATCGCATCTTTGCTGCCAAGCGTTGTTACGATCTGATCTTCAGATAAGGGAACGCCATAGCGATGTTGATAAAATTCGCGGACTGCCTCAGGAAATTCGGCAACAGGACTATCGCAACCGTAACGGTGTCTATCTGGGTCTGACTGGTTTTGAATTGCGTCACACAAAGTTTCCACCACTGGATCAGGTGTTGGAAAATCAGGGTCACCAATGCCAAGGCTTATGACATCAACGCCACGTTCTTTGGCGGCTGCCATTTTTTGACGTAAATCCACGAAAAGATATGGTGGAAGTTTCTGTAACCTTTCTGATAATGTTATCAAAATAATTTTTTCTCCTATATGTTTTGAAAGTTATTATAAAATATTAGTTTAGTTGAGAACGGAGTTCCCTTCTACCGTAGAAGTAATCTCCGTCCCACGACCTACAATACAAAAAAGGTGCTTTTGTCATTATAATAATCCTTAATTTCCGAATGCGTTTGCAACAATAACCAAGTCCTGTATATTCACAACGCCATCACCATTGAGATCAGGCTCCGCTTCACCTAAAGCGTTCGCTACTATTACTAAGTCCTGGATATTCACAACACCATCGCCATTCACATCCGCAGTCACCTCAGTTTTCAGATACATTTCACCATCTAAATCGGGGACTGTGTGCTTGAAACTGGTGATACCGCTTGCAACGCCGGTCGTCTGTATCGGGAGGCTAATTTCTTCTGCTTGTCCGCTTCGGTTGTAGACTGCCCAACCGTTGGTGAATTCTCGGATAAACAGACCTTCTCGGTTTCCGTAGAGCTGTCCTTTGGTTTCATTGCCGCCGACAGGACGACCGAGATTGGCATCCCAGAAGTCATACCAGATGTGTTCGTGGTCAGGTCCTCCGTGAAATCGCTTACCTGTATTGTAAAGCACGTAACCATCAGAGTGTGTTAATCCCATTGTAGTGAACATCCTCATCCAACGTTGGTTCTCAGGACTGTCAGGCGGTTCTGTTCCGATACCCTCACCTTCCAAACAATTGATCTGGGGGGAGCGTAGGTTTAACTCATTCCAGAGTAGTATATCTTCGATTTTAATGAGTTCGTGATAAGCATATCCTTCTGGATGATCTCTACCAAGCTCCATAAAACTTCCGTCAATATATTCGGAATAGGCTGTTGGTTTCGATCTACCAGCATTAACAAGTATCAGAAAGTCCTTCCGAACCCGGTTTCGCGCCTCACGCAATATGCGTTGTCGTGTGCGATGAGAATATTGTTTTGACGTCCAAATTCAACGGCACGTT